>NZ_JBSFJV010000119.1:0-19752 GCF_053598235.1 Kitasatospora sp. NPDC001159 | reverse complement strand
CGTCGTCTCGCTGACCCCGGCCGCCCGCGCGACGGCGCGGATGCCGCCGTGCCCCAGCAGCCGTGCCTCGGCTGCCATCAACAGACGCCGCTGGCACTCATCCAGGTGCGGGAACAACACGACTAACTTCAGGGCGAGTTGGTCACCAATCGACTCGGAGGTGCGCATACCACATCAACGAGCCGCCGAGCGGGAAGCAACACATAGATTCTCTGCGAGCCCTATGTGGTGCATTGGTCGAGTCTCCCATATCGAACAAACCAGCAGGTCAAGGGGCATGCTTAGGTGTCCACTCGACTGACCAGTACGACCTCGGGATGGAGTACGTCGGCTACGTCGAACCGGGCGGGGTGTTCCGCGGCGACCCGGCCACCCGCGAGTTCATCGCGTTCTGGCTCTCCGGCGGCCGGGTGCTCGCGGGGATGAACGTCAACGTCTGGGACGTCACCGACCCGATCCGCGAACTGGTGCGCTCAGGGCGGGCGGTGGATGCCGGCTGGCTCGCCGACCCGGGCGTGCCGCTCGGCGAGGTCTGAGCCAAGTCCGTTCCCCGGTCGGCAGGTTGCCGACCGGGGCCGTCCCGCGTGTCGGGAGGCGTACCGGGGTGTCCACCCTGGACCTGTAGCGATCAGGCCACCGGGACGCCGGGGTGACTCGCCAACGGCGGCCACACCACCCTGTGATGAACTGAACGGCCGGGCCCGCTCCTCCCAGGAGCGCGCCCGGCCTTGTCCTGCTATCGGCCAGCACGCTCCGCCCGGAGCTGCCGCCGCTTCGCCCGTAGCCGACGCGAAACCGGTCGGCGCGAGCAGTAGAGAAACCACCAGTCGCCGGGCTGGTACCTCACCCAGTACCACGCCCTCAAGAGCCGGCCCGGGTGGGAGAAGTCGGTAGAGTCATCCATCGTCAGCCTGCTTCCTTCAGGTTGGCCATGCCCCGGGACCGTGTCAGCGGTCGCCGGGGTCTCTGCTTTGCCCCCATCGTTACGCAAATGTCGCTACTCTTGACCCTTCGTCATGTTCCAAATGCTGCTTGGGAACAAGGGGAGCACGTCAGTTGGCAGCTCGAACACGAGAACTCGACCCGCTCAGCTCAGCACGTGAGCTGTACGGAAGGGAGTTGCACCGCCACAGGGTGAACGCTGGGATGTCTCTCGATCGGCTGTCCGAGATCGTCAACTACAGCAAGACGCATCTTCACGGGGTCGAGAAAGCAACGCGTCTCCCGCTTCCTCCTCTGTCCAGCAAGGTCGATGCCGCATTCGGTACCGATGGCCTCTTCGAAGGCCTCTGGGAGATCATTCGGCGGGAACAGTTCCCCGACCGCTACCGCCGGTACATGGATCTCGAAGCGCAGGCCAGCTTGATCCAGGTCTACTGTGCGCAGGTCGTCCTGGGGCTCGTCCAGACCGAGGACTACGCGCGCGCGGTACTACGCGCAGGCCGCCCACGAGACACGGAACAGCACATCGAGGACAAGCTGGCAGCTCGGATCGAACGCCAGGAGATTCTGACGCGGCCCGCTCCCCCGCATCTCTGGCTGATCCTGGACGAGGCAGTCCTTCGCCGCCCTGTTGGCGGTCCGGAAGTCATGAGCGCGCAGCTGAGCCACGTGCTGACGGCAACCCGTCGGCCCGACGTCGTGATCCAGGTGCTGCCCTTCGCGAGCGGTGAACATCCCGCGTTGGGCGGATCGTTGACGATACTCACGCTTCCGAACGGGACCGAGTCCGCCTACATGGAGGGCAGCCACACAGGAAGCCTTGAGGAAGACCCGGAGACCGTCAGAGGGTTCCGGCTGTCCTACGATCTGATCAAGGCTTCGGCCTTGCCGCCGGACGAGTCAGCGGCTCTGATCAAGACAGCGATGGAGGACTACGCAGGATGCGCAACCCCGATCTGAGCGCCGCCACTTGGCGCAAGAGCACCTACAGCAACGGCGATGGGGGACAGTGCATCGAGGTCGCCGGCGGCGTCAGCGGCATCGTCCCCGTCCGCGACTCGAAGGACCCGGCCGGTCCCTCCTTGGCCTTCTCCCTTGAGGCGTGGTCGGCGTTCGTTGCCGACATCAAGGCCGGAACCTTCCGAGCACCGTGAGCCATGCCACCGGGCCCGCCCCACCCTGGGGTGGGCCCGGCACTGGAGCACTACGCCCATCGGGAACCCTCCGGACACCCCCGGACCGAGGGCGGTCGCCCCGCCATGGGAGAGTCATTCCCGTGATCGTCTTACGTTGGCATCGCAGGCGCGTTGCCGCAGTCGTCCTCCTGGGCGCCGCCGCACTCCCCCTGACCGCATGCGCCGGACAGCGTCCCGCGCACTCGGCGGCGGCCGGCACGGCCACGCCCTCCGGCGCGAATGCCCCACAGGCCTCGCCCTACGTGGAGCCCGGAGCAGGCGACGGCGCACCGCACTACCGCGAGAACAACGGCTTCCGCATCCCGGCCGACATGTCCCCCGCCAGCGCGAAGGACGCGCAGAAGGAAGCCGATCGCATCGAGCCCGTCCTCAAGTCGCTCTGGGAAGCCGGCACGTGGGACCCGAAGAGCGTCCGTGCGGCGCTGCTCAAGCTCGGGTACCCGGAGGAACCGACCGGGCCGGAGCACGGACGGCTCGACGGAACGCTGATCGTGCGGGAGATGGACCCGCGCTTCGAGACCGACCACTACGTCACGCCCGAGGGCGCCTTGGTCAGCCTCCGTGTCCATGCCGACGCCTGCGTCACCGCGTTCGTGCAGAAGACCAACTACCAGGTGACGACCAACGGCCCGTACCCCGAAACCGGCTGCTTCGAGCCGCATGGCGGTCACTGACGGGCAGGGTCACACGAGCTACACACCTTCGCCGCCCCGCGGCGACCGCCGCATCACCCACAGCGTCGGGCCGTTCTCCGGCAGCCGCACCTCCTCCAGCACCTCGAAGCCGAAGTGCCGGTACACGGCGAGGTTCGCCTCCTTGGAGGACTCCAGGTAGACCGGCAGTCCGTCCGCGTCCGCCCTGGCCAGCCCCGAGCGCAGCAGGGCGGCGCCCTGCCCCCGCCCCTGGGCGACCGGGTCGGCGCCGAGCACCGCCAGGTACCAGTGCGGCTCCTGGGGCGCGTTCGCGGCGGCCGCCTCGACCGAGCGTCGGAACGGCTCGGCCCGCTCACCGAGCAGCTCGGTCAGCTCCCGGATCGTCTCCGCGTCCGGGACGGCCTTGTCCTGCGCCTCCGGCGGCACCCAGAAGGCGACGGCGCTGTCGGTCCGCTCGCACATCCCGTACGGCAGGTACTGCCGGGTGAACAGCGTCGTGAAGTAACTGCCCAGCGCGGCCGGGCGGCTGACGCCCTCGGGGAAGAACCAGCACATCATCGGGTCGTCGCCGAAGGCCCGCGCCAGCACCCGGGCCATCGGCTCGGCGTCCTCGCCCGTCGCGGTCCTCGGCGTGTTCGTCATCTGCATACGGACATTCTGCGCACCCTTATCCCGCACGCCTACCCCGGGTCTCCAACTCCCCTACCACGCAAGGTCCCTGACAAACAGGATGGAGTGGCCGCTGGCTGCGGGCGGTGAACCCGCTGTCCGAACCGCGGCCACTCCACCGGGAGACGCCGGGGCGCCTCGTTTATCTGTTTCCACCGGTGGCCGAGGGCTCCGGAGTACCGGCCGGAGCCCCGGGGTTCGGCGTGGT
Organism: Kitasatospora sp. NPDC001159; assembly: GCF_053598235.1. Classification (NCBI taxonomy): domain Bacteria; kingdom Bacillati; phylum Actinomycetota; class Actinomycetes; order Kitasatosporales; family Streptomycetaceae; genus Kitasatospora; species Kitasatospora sp. NPDC001159. The sequence goes on along the minus strand of NZ_JBSFJV010000119.1, from coordinate 16,084 downwards.
CCGCCCTTCGCGGGCGGACCGTCCTCGGAGCGCGCCTCAGACCGTGCGGTCCAGGCGCAGCAGTGACACCCGTACCGTCCGACGGGGCAGGGCCGTGGGCAGGGAGACCAGCAGGGCGGTGGCGGTGAACATCGCGTAGTGCCAGGCCTCCGGCCAGGGGCCGGACCAGCCGAGTTCGGCGTGCCGGTGCTCGGCGAAAGCGTTGCAGCACAGCCAGACGGCCAGGCCGATCACCGGTGCGGCCCGGGGGCGGGAGAAGCCGCCGACCAGGCCGCAGAGCGCCAGGTAGGTCGCGAAGGCGAGCCAGCCGGAGTGCAGTTCGCCGAGCCCGCCGAGACCGAGGGCGAGCAGGCCGCCGCCGAGCAGGGCGACGGTGCCGGAGGTGCCGACGGCGAGGCGGTCCAGCACCGGGTGGTAGCGGGCTCCGCCGGGGCGCGCCGAGTACATCCGCACCGCGGGCTACCCCTTCGCCGTGATCAGCTCGGGCGCGGGGCCGACCGGCAGGTGCCAGCGGGTGCGCCGGTGGAGGGACGCCAGGTCGTGCAGCAGCTCGGGCACCGGGACGGTCAGCACCGGACAGCCGGCCTCCTTGGCGCAGTACGCGGACACCGAGCGCCGCAGCCGGCGGTGCAGCAGTCCGCCGCTCCGGCCGAGCACCAGCAGGTCGTCCGCGCGGTCGGCGACGTGCACCAGGGCGGGCCCGGACTCGCCGCGGATCACCACCGGCCGCATCAGGACACCCGGGTCGGCCCCGCCGAAGGCCGCGTCCAGCGCCTCGTTCAGCCGCTGCTCGGCGGCCTCCCGTACGGCGGCCAGCAGCGGCGGACAGGGCGAGCGCCGGTAGCCTAGCTCGCCGCCCGGCGGCTCCCAGGCGAGCACCGGCACCAGCACGGCGCCGCGCTCGCGGGCCTCGGCGACGCCGCGGTGCAGTGCCGCGAGGCTCCCCAGCGACCCGCTGACGCCGACCACCACCCTGGGGTGCGCGCTGTCCAGGTGCCGCTCGTTGCCGTGCATGATCCGTCCTCGTGTGGTTCCGTTGTCCGTCGGTCTCCACCCAACCGCCGTCCGGCCGCCGACCAGCTGTTCTTGACGGCTTCCTGACGCCCCGGACGGCGTTCCCAACGCACTCCTTACGCGGACGGCCGCAGGACCCGCTGTCACTCGTTCGGCCTACCCAAGGGACGGAGATCACCTCCGGATGGGTGGCTGGAACCGCCCGTGCGGAGCGGCATGCCCACGGGCCATTCGATGTCGAACTTTCGAGGGAGTGCGGGCTTGTCCTAAACAGCGGCGCACGGCAGGTCGAGCAGGTAGGCCGTCCCGCCGCCCGGGGCCGGTTCGGCGGTGAGTTCGCCGTTCATCGCGTCCACGAACCCCCGGGCGACGGTCAGCCCGACCGGCTCGGCGTCGCCCGGGGCGGTCACCCGCAGGTGGACGCGGTCCGCCACGGTGCCCGCGTCCACCACCGCCGGGCGCCCGGCCACCGCCAGCACGTCGGCGACGGCGCGCTCCAGCAGGCCCGGGTCGGCGAGCACCGGCGGCAGCCCGTCGCCAAGGGCGAGCCGGACATCGCCGTCCTCGCCGGAGAGCGCGGCCGCCACCACCGGGCGCAGCACGGTGGGCCGAAGCACCGCCGGGATCTCCCCGGCCCGCAGCCGGCTGAGGTCCAGCAGGTTGGCGACCAGCCGTTCCATCCGGCGCGCCGCGGCGTCGATCCGCCGCCGCTGCGGGGCGGGCAGGTCGGCGGCGTCCCGGCGCAGCGCGGCGAGCGGGGCGCGCAGGTCCCGGCCGACCGCCTCCAGCAGTGCGGTGTGCAGGGCGTCGGCGTGGGCGAGGGCCTCGGCCGCGGCGGCCTGGGCGGCCAGCCTCTCGCGGTCGCGGGCCAGCCGCAGCTGGGTGACGTACGGGCCCAGCAGCCGGGTGTCCTCCTCGCTGAGTGCTGGTCCGCGCAGTGCGAGAACGGCATCCGAGCCGAGGTCGACGGTGAATGAGGCCTCGTCGGGGCGCAGCGGATAGGCGGACCCGGAGGCGGCGGCGGGCTGCCAGAGCTGCCCGGTGCGGACCAGGACGACGGCGCCGTCCAAGCCGAAGACCTGGCGAAGTTCGGCGACCAGGTCGGGCAGTGCCCGGGCGCCGGACTGGACGGTCTCCCCAGCCAGGTGGGCGAGTACGGCGGCCTCGGCGCGGGCCCGGTCGGCCTGTTGGGAGCGGCGGGCGAGGCCGTCGATCAGGTGGGCGATGATCCCGGCGACGGCGAGGAAGAGCAGCAGTACGGCGAGGTCGGCGCCGCGTCGCACGGTGAGGCTGTGCCAGGGCGTGGTGAAGAACCAGTCGGCGGCGAGCGCCCCGGCGGCGGTGGTGCCGGCGGCGGGCAGCAGTCCGCCGAGCCGGGCGGTGGCGGCGACGGCGAGCAGCAGGCAGAGCAGCACGCCGGCGAGCGCGAGCGAGCCGCGCAGCGGGGAGAGTGCCCAGGCGAGGGCGACGGCGGTGGCCGGGCCGAGCAGCCAGGCGAGTCGGCGTCGGGGCAGTGGTACGGCGGCCGGACGGCGGTGTCTGGGGGCGGGCGGGACGGCCAGCAGGCCGGGTTCGGGCGGGGGCAGCACCCGGACGTCGATCGGGCCGGCCAGCCGGATCACCCGGTTGATGACCGAGCCGGAGAGCAGTTCGCGCGGCCGGCTGCGGCTGGTGGGGCCGAGCAGGATCTGGGTGGCGCTCTCGGCGTGGGCGAAGTCCACCAGGGCGCGGGCGACGTCGCCGGCGCTGACCTCGACGTAGCTGCCGTGCAGTTCGTGCAGCAGGGCGCGCTGCCCGGCCAGGCCGGGCGGCTCACGGGTGGTGCTGGCGTCGTCGGGGCGGATGTGCACGCCGATCAGGTCGCCGTGCACCCGGGTGGCGGTGCGGGCGCCGCGGCGGATCAGGTGTTCGCCCTGCGGGGCTCCGTTGAGGGCGACGACGATGCGTTCCTTGGTCTCCCAGGGGGCGCGGATGCCGTGCCGGGCACGGTAGTCGGCGAGTTCCTCCTCGACCCGGTCGGCCAGCCAGAGCAGCGCGAGTTCGCGCAGGGCGCCGAGGTTGCCTGCCCGGAAGTAGTGGTCGAGGGCGATGTCGACCCGGTCGGGCGGGTAGATCTCGCCCCTGGTCATCCGGGTGCGCAGGGCCTGGGGGCTGAGGTCGACCAGTTGGATCCGGTCGGCGGCGCGCACCACCTCGTCGGGGATCCGTTCGCGCTGGGCGACGCCGGTGATCTGCTCGACGACGTCGTTGAGGCTCTCCAGGTGCTGGATGTTGACGGTGGTGGCGACGTCGATGCCGGCGTCGAGCAGCTGGCGGACGTCCTGCCAGCGCTTGGCGTGGCGGCTGCCGGGGGCGTTGCTGTGGGCGAGTTCGTCGACCAGGGCGAGCGCGGGGCGGCGGGCGAGCAGGGCGGCCACGTCGAGCTCGGTGAACTCGGCGCCCCGGTAGTGGATGGTCCGGCGGGGAAGCACCGGCAGGTCGCCGAGTTGCTGCTCGGTGCCCCGGCGGCCGTACGTCTCGACCAGGCCGACCACCACGTCCAGGCCCTCTTCGTCGCGCAGCCGCCGCCCCTCGGCGAGCATGGCGTAGGTCTTCCCGACCCCCGGCGCCGCCCCCAGGAACACCCGCAGTCGTCCGCTCACCGCACCGCCTCCAGGTCCATGGTCGGCCGTGGATCGCCTGTACGCACCAGATTCGGATGGTGCTATCGTCAGTAGCACCATGTTGCTGAAGCTGGACCTTGGCGACGCCCGCCCACTGCACGAGCAGGTGGCGGGCGCGATCCGACGGGCCGTCGCGGAGGGCGAGTGCGCCCCCGGCGACAAGCTGCCGTCCGCCCGGGAGCTCTCCCGGGCCCTCGGCGTCAACACCAACACCGTCCTGCGCGGGCTGCGCGCCCTGCGCGACGAGGGGGTGCTGGAGTTCCGCCGGGGCCGTGGCATCACGGTCGCCGCAGATGCCGGAACGCGCGCCGAACTGGTCGACCGAGTACGGCAGTTGATCGCCGACGCGGCCCGGGCCGGCTACAGCAGGAACGATCTCGTGGATCTGATCAGGGGGATGCCGTGAACGACTCGGAGCTGGTGGGAACGGGGCCGGTATCAAAGACGAGGCGGGGGGCGATCTGGGCGGGGGTGGTCTGGGGGCTCGGCGTCCTCGCGCTGCTGATCGTCATGCCGTTGGCCGCGCGCGACCGGCTGCCGGACCCGGTGGCCACGCACTTCGACGGCAGTCGCCCGGACGGCTCGATGTCGGTGACGGCGGCGGCCCTGTTCCCGGCCGGCCTCTGGCTGGTGGTGGTGGCCGGCGCGGTGATCGCCCGCCGCTTCCGCAGCAGCCGGGCCTCCGGCCTGCCCGGCGCCCTGCTCGCGGGCGGCGGAGTCCTGCTGACCGGGGCGCAGGCCTCGATCGTGCAGTCCAACCTGGACCGCGCACGCTGGCAGGACGCCACCTCTCCGGACTTCTGGGTGGTCGTCATCATCGCGCTGACCGGCCTGGCGGCGGTGCTCACCGGCCTGGCGACCCGGCGGCCCGGCAACACCCCCGCGGGCACCGGCGCGCCCGCGCGCGGCCCGGCGATGCGGCTCCCGGCCGCCGAGCGGGTGGTCTGGCTCTCCTGGACCTCCAACCCGTGGCTGCAGCTGACCTCCGCCATTCTCGGTCTCGGCGCCGTCGGTACCGCGGTGGCCGCGGGCACCGGGCTGACCGGCGCCCACTGGGCGCTGCTGGCTCCGCTCGTCACCGCCTCGCTGGCCACGCTCGCGGTCTCCTCCGTCCAGGCCCGGGTGACCGCGAAGGGGCTGGTTGTCGGCTTCGGCCCCTTCGGCTGGCCCCGGCGGCACTGGTCCCCCGCCGAGATCGAGTCGGCGCGCGCCGAGCGGCGCACCGCCGCCCAGGCGGGCGGCTTCGGCTACCGGGTGAACGACCTGGGCACCACCGTGATGCTGCGCGGCGGCAGCTGCCTGGTCGTCCGCACCCGCAAGGGCACCGAGTTCGCGGTCAGCATCGACGACGCCGAGCGCGGGGCCGCCCTGCTCAACGCCCTCGCCGACCGGGCCGGTACACCGGCCTCCTGAGGCCCCGGGCCCGCCACCCACCGAGCGCACTGCGCTGGCGGGCCGCGCGCACCCCTTGCGGCGTCAAGTCGGGGACCCCACGAACCATCTGATCCAGTGATGACCTCCACTCCTTTGCGGGTACACCAGTTGACGGCCGCTTCCGTGCGGCGGCGCCCGTCGACACCGCCTCATGTGACCCCCAGCGGCCGGACGATCCGCGGGCCGCGGCTGCCCGTACGGAAGGCGAGGAGGCGTCCATGAGCAACGACCTGCGCAGCGGGAGAACCCCCGACTCCCCCCAGCAGCACATCCAGGACGAACGCACCGTCAGCTTCCTGCGCTTCGGCGTCGGGGCGATCGGCATCCTGCTGCCGCCGACGCTGCCGCTCGGCAACTGGCTGGCCGACGAGGTAACGGGGCGCGGCACGGACGGGTTCTGGCCCGCCTCGATGAGCGCCGCGTACTACGGCGGGACGCGGAACATCTTCGTCGGGGCGCTCTGCGCGCTCGGGGTGTTCCTGATCTGCTACCGCTTCGACCGGCGGGACGACCGGTGGAGTACGGCGGCCGGGGTGTTCGCGCTCGGGGTCGCACTGTGCCCGACGGCGCCGCGGGACCCGACGGAGGTGCAGCGGGTGGTCGGGGGGTTCCATCTGGCCTTCGCCGCGCTGCTGTTCGTGGTGCTGGCGCTGTTCTGCCTCTACTCCTTCCGCAATCCGCGCTCGACGCAGCCGGCCCGGGTCGGCGCGGCCTACCTGGGGGCGGGGGTGCTGATCCTGGTCGCGCTGCTGGCCGCGGTGGTCTGCGGGCTGTCCGGGTTCGGTACGGACTGGACGGTGCGGCCGCTGTACCTGTGCGAGTGGGTGGCGACCTGGGCCTTCGGTGCGGCCTGGTTCGGCGCGGCGGTGGAGCTGGCCGGCGGGCGTCCCGACCGTGGCACGCTACCCCGCCAGGCGGGGGCGCCGATGGTCGAACCCCGCAGTCCGGAAGTTCAAGCCTGAGTGATCGTCATCTGGTCGTACCGGAATACCGTTACCATGCGCACCAAGGATCGCCGTCGTGGCGGCCGGTGACGGGTGCCCAGTGACAACGGGAGGGCGAGCATGGCGAACGAGGTCCGGGCCGATCAGGAGCCGCGGGAGGACTACCCCTCGGTGGACCTGCGGATGGACGTACCGCACTCCGCTCGGGTCTACGACTACCTCATCGGTGGCAAGACCAACTTCGAGGCGGACCGGGTGGCCGCGCACGCCTCGGTGCAGGCCTGGCCGTCGCTGCCGATCTCGATGCGCACCACCCGCGACTTCATGCAGCGCTCGGTGCGCCACCTCACCGAGCGGTACGGGGTGCGGCAGTTCCTGGACGTCGGCACCGGTATCCCCACCTCGCCCAACGTGCACGAGATCGCCCAGGCGATCGCCCCCGACACCCGGGTCGCGTACGTGGACAACGACCCGATCGTGCTGACCCACGCGCGAGCCCTGATGTCCAGCACGCCCGAGGGCCGCACCTGTTACGTGGACGCCGACTTCCGCGACCCGGAGTCGATCATCGACAACCCCCGGCTGCGCGAGGTGCTCGACCTCTCGCAGCCGGTGGCGCTGTCGCTGATCGCGATCGTGCACTTCGTGCTGGACGAGGACGACCCGCAGGGCATCGTGCGCCGCTTCATGGAAGCGCTGGCGCCCGGCAGCTTCCTCGCCCTGACGGTGTTCACCGGCGACACCGACCCGGTCGGGGTCGCCGGCGTCGGCCGGGAGTACAACGCCCGTGGCATCCCGCTGCAGATCCGCGACAAGGCCGAGACCGAGGCCTTCTTCGACGGCTACGAGCTGCTCGACCCGGGCGTCACGCTCGTCCACCACTGGCGGCCGGACGCCGGTGCCCCGGCGGTCCGCGACCAGGACATCGCGATGTACGCGGGTGTGGCGATCAAGCGCTGATCCGGGTGGGCCCTGGTCAGCCGGGGACGGAGACCAGGCCCGCCTCGTAGGCCAGGATGACCAGCTGCACCCGGTCCCGGGCGTCCAACTTGGCCAGCAGCCGGGTCATGTAGGTCTTCACGGTGGCGATGCTGAGCACCAGCTCGGCGGCGATCTCGGTGTTGGACAGGCCCCGGCCGACCAGGGTGAGGATCTCCCGCTCCCGGTCGGTGACCGCCTCCAGGCGCCTCGCCGCCGGGACGGGCGCCGCCGTCGGCCGGTGCCCGGTGAACGCCCCGATCAGCCGCCGGGTGACGCGCGGCGCGATCAGCGCGTCCCCGGCGGCGACCACCCGGACGGCGGCGAGGATGTCGTCCAGCGCCATGTCCTTGACCAGGAAGCCGGACGCCCCGGCGCGCAGCGCCGCGTACACGTGCTCGTCCTCGTCGAAGGTGGTGAGCACCACCACCCGGGTCGGCCCGCCGGCGGCGGTCACCAGCCGGGTGGCCTCGATGCCGTCGGTGCCGGGCATCCGGATGTCCATCACCACGACGTCCGGCCGCAGTTCGGTGGCCAGCCGGACGGCCTCGGCGCCGTCGCCGGCCTCGCCGACCACCTCGATGTCGGCGGTCTCCGTGAGACCATCTCCAGCGCGGCACGGACCAGCGGCTGGTCATCGGCGAGCACCACCCGGATCATGCGGTCACCTGCTCGGGGATCGGCAGCCGGGCGGCGACCCGGAAGCCGCCGTCCGGGCGCGGCCCGGCCTCGAACTCGCCGTGCAGCAGGGCGACCCGCTCGCGCAGCCCGGCCAGGCCGAAGCCGCCGCCGGGCGCGCCGCCGCGGCCCCGGCCCCGGTCGGTGATCTCCACGGCCAACTCGCCCTCCCTGCTGCGGTCCACGGTCACCAGGCAGTCGCCGACCTCCGCGTGCCGCACCACGTTGGTGACCGACTCCTGGATGATCCGGAAGGCCGAGAGGTCGATCTCCGGTGGCAGCGGGGCCTGTTGGCCTTCGCGTCGCACCCTGACCCGCACACCCGCAGCGGTGGTCGTCTCGGCCAGCCGGTCCAGGTCGGCCAGGCCCAGCGGGGCGGTGTCCGACGCCTCGCCGTCGGCCTGGCGCAGAGCAACCAACATGCGGCGCAGCGCGGCCAGGGTCTCCCGTCCGGCGGCCTCGATCTCGCCGAGCGCCTGCTTGGCCCGCTCGGGTCGGCGGTCGATCACCCGGCGGGCCGCGCCGGCCTGCAGGGCGACGATGCCGATGCTGTGCGCGACGGTGTCGTGCATCTCCCGGGCGATCCGCAGCCGTTCGGCGGTGACCGCCTCGGTGGCCGCCCGGCTGCTCAGCGCCTCGGCGTGCTCCCGGTTCTGCCGGACCGAGCGCCCGGCCAGCCAGGCGACCAGGGCGAGCAGCGCGGCGCCGTCGGCCGAGCCGATGTGGGTGCCGGTGAAGATGCCGACGGTGTTGCCGCGCACCAGGCCGACGTGCAGCACCAGGAAGACCGCCACCAGCGCGAAGGCGGTGCGGGAGCTGCGGCGCGGGCGGGTGGCGGTGATCAGGAACAGTGCGACGTCCACGGCGAGCAGCGCCGCCGGGGGCACCTGGGTGTTGGCGGCCCAGCCGTCGGTCTCGGTCCAGGTGGTGATCAGCAGCAGGGTGACCGAGAACACCGGCAGCCGGCGCACCAGCGCGGCGCCGAGGAAGGCCACCGCCGTGTCCGCCAGGGTGAACGCCAGTCCGCCGTGCGCGGCGGCGCCCCGGTGCAGCCGCGCGGTGCCGCCGAGCAGCACGGCGGGGTAGGCGGCGGCCACGCACCAGGCGAGGGCGGCCCAGGCCTCGGGCGGGATACGCCGGAACAGCGGGGGCGGGGGCGTCGCGGGCATGGTTCGAGATCGTAACGATGGCCTCGGGCGCCGTCATCCAACCGTGGTTGTACGGCCGGGGGTGACCTGCGGTGTCGACACCGGTCCGATGTGGTCGCCCGGGCTCGCCCGGCACCGTGGTGGCCATGATCGAAGTCACCGAGCTGACGAAGCGCTACGGCCACCGGACCGCCGTCGACCGCCTCACCTTCACCGTCCGCCCCGGCCGGGTCACCGGCTTCCTCGGCCCCAACGGCGCCGGCAAGTCCACCACGCTGCGGATGATCCTGGGCCTGAACGACCCGACCGGCGGCACCGCCACCGTCGGCGGCCGGGCGTTCCGCAGCCTGCCGCGCGGCCTGCGCGAGGTCGGCGCCCTGCTCGACGCGAGCGATGTGCACGGCGGGCGCACCGGGGCGGCCCATCTGCGGGCGCTGGCCCGGAGCAACGCGATCCCGGCCGCCCGGGTGAGCGAGGTGCTGGCCGAGGTCGGCCTCGCCGAGGCCGCCGGGCGGCGGATCGGCGGCTACTCGCTGGGCATGAAGCAGCGCCTCGGCATCGCCGGCGCGCTGCTCGGCGACCCGCCGGTCCTGCTCTTCGACGAGCCGCTGAACGGGCTCGACCCGGAAGGCGTGCGCTGGGTGCGGCGGTTGTTCCGCCGACTCGCCGCGCAGGGGCGGACGGTGTTCGTCTCCAGCCACATGATGGCGGAGATGGAGCACACCGCCGACCACCTGGTGGTGATCGGACGCGGCCGGCTGATCGCCGACGAGAGCCTCACCGAGTTCGCCGCCCGCGCGGGCCGGGCCGGAGTCACCGTCCGGGCCGCCGAACCCGACCGGCTGGCCGCGGTACTGCGCGCCGCCGGCGCCACCGTTCGGCCCGGCCCGGACGGCACCCTGGACGTGACCGGCCTGGACGCCGGGCGGATCGGCGAACTCGCCCTGGAGCAGTGCCTGTTGCTGTACACCCTGACCGCCCGTGGCGCCTCCCTGGAGGAGGCCTTCATGGAACTGACCGCCGACAGCGTCGAGTACCTCGCCGGAGAGCCCCGTTGAGCACCGCGACTCCCCTCCCCCGCCCCCGTTTCGGCGACCTGCTCGGCGCCGAGTGGCTCAAGTTCCGGTCACTGCGCTCCATCCCCTGGGTGCTCGGCCTCGGCACGTTCGTCATCATCGCCGCCAACCTCAAGGCCGCCCAGTACACCCACGACCACTACACGCCCGGCGACGGCGACCCTGCGGTGATGGCCCAGGTCGCCCTGAACGACTCCTTCCACACCGGCTCCGCCGACATCCTGATGCTGATCGCGGGCGGCCTCGGCGCGGCCGTCATCGCCGGCGAGTACGCGACCGGGCTGATCCGCACCACGCTGGCCGCCGTGCCCGACCGCCGGGCGGTGCTGCTCGCCAAGGCTTGCGTGCTGACGGGCGTGATGCTCGGCTTCGGCGTGGTCACCGCGGGCGTCTCCTTCGGCCTCACCCAGGCGATCCTGGCCGACCGGGGCATCGGCCAGTCGATCACCGACCCGACCGCCCTCCGCTACGTGGCCGCGGCCGCGCTGTTCGCCCCGGCCTGCGCGCTGGTCGGGCTCTGCCTCGGCACCCTGATCCGGCACAGCGCGGGCGCGGTGGTGGGCACCGTCGTGGTGCTGTTCTTCCTACCGTCCTTCATCACCGAGCGCTACCGCTGGACGGCCGACCTGCTGCACGCCCTGCCCTTCCCCGCCTGGCAGCGCCTGGCCCGCACCACCCTGGCCGGCCTGCGGCCGACCGAGTACCCGGCCACGGTCGCGGGCTCCTGGACCACCTACGCGCTCTGGTCGCTCGCCTCGGTGGCGCTCGCGGCGGCGGTGATCCAGCGTCGGGACCACTGAGGGACGCAACGGCGCGCCGGGATTGTCGGACCGGCGCGCCGCGGTCTCCCCGGCCCGCCGCCACCCCCGAGCGCCCCGGCTACCGCCGGTGGCCCGCCACCTCGTCCGCCAGCGCCACCAGCAGCGCCAGCAGCACCAGGCCCCCCGCCACCGTCGTGCCCAGTTGGAAGGCCAGCGCCCAGTCCGGGTGGTGGCCGCCGGCGCGGGCGAAGAAAACCGAGCCGACCACCGCGATGCCGACCGCCGAGCCGACCCGCTGGGCGGTCTGCAGCACACCGCCGGCGCTGCCCGCGCGGGCGATCGGGACCTGGTGCAGCGTGAGCGTCTGGTTCGGGGAGATCACCAGTCCGCTGCCGACCCCGGCGACCAGCAGCGGGCCCAGCGTCGTCCAGGCCACCGCGGGGCCCGACCAGAGCTGCACCGCCAGGGCCGAGGCCACCAGGCCGAGCAGCACCAGAAGCAGCCCCGCCACCACCAACCGCCGTCCGAGCCGGCTCACCAGCCGACCGCCGACCGCCGCCGCCACGCCCGAGCCGATCGCGAAGGGGGTGATCGCCAGGCCCGCCGTCAGCGCCGAGTAGTGCAGGCCCACCTGGAGGTAGAGCGTGAAGATGAAGAAGATCGCGGTGAACCCGGCGAAGTACACCAGCGACAGCAGCACCCCCGCCGCGTACGGGCGAACCGCGAACAGCGCCATGCTCACCAAGGGCTCGCACCGCCGCGCGTAGTGCCGCTCCCATCCGACGAAGGCCGCCAGCAGCACCGCCGCCGCCGGCAGCAGCAGCCAGCGCGCCGGGCTGTGCCACTGCTGTCCCTGGATGAAGGGCAGCAGCAGCGCGACCGTCCCGGCACCGAGCAGCAGCACCCCGACCGGGTCGAAGTCGCGGTGCCCGGCCCGTTCGGCCGCCGGGCGCGGCGGCGGGAGCAGCCGGTAGGCGATCGGCAGGGCGGCGACGCCGATCGGCAGGTTGACCAGGAACACCCAGCGCCAGCCGTCCTGCGGGCCGAACAGGTGGATCAGCAGGCCGCCGAGCAGCGGTCCGACGGCGGTGGACAGCCCGATGATCGCGCCGAGCGCGCCGAAGGCCCGGCCGCGCTCGGCCCCCTGGAACAGGGTCTGGATGAAGCCGGACACCTGCGGCACCAGCACGCCGCCGGCCGCGCCCTGGAACAGCCGGGCCAGCACCAGCCACTCCTGGCTCTGCGCCGCCCCGGCCAGGGCGCTGGCCGCGGTGAACAGGGCGAGCCCGGCGAGGAAGACGGCCCGCCGGCTGCGGGCGTCGCCGAGCCGCCCGGCAGGGACGAGCACCAGGCCGAAGGCGAGCGCGTAGCCGCTGAGCACCCACTGCAGACCGCTGTCGGACATGTGCAGCCCGGCCCGGACGGCAGGCAGAGCGACGTTCACGATGCTGACGTCCAGCAGGGTCATGAACCCGGCGACCAGGCAGACCGCGAGCGCCTGCCAGCGCCGCGCCCCGGCCCGCCCGCCGACGGCGGAGGCGCCGGGCGGCTCGGGGTTCACCGCGTTGCGGGAGGACTGGGCGATCATCAGGAGCCCCTTCCCGGAGTCCGGGGGCCGGCGAACTGGGCAGGGATCCGCAAGACACGCCCCAGCTCCGGCCCATCGTCACCCGCCGCACCCGGCGCCGCCACCCGGGCCCGGGCGAAGGCGCAACGCCCCCGCCCCTCACCCGAACGGCCGAACCGGATCGCGACCGGCCCGTACGGACCCGAGGCTGGCGGCATGACTGTCGCCACCGAAGCCCAGCCCTCCGCCCCGCCGGTGCTCGACGTGCGGCAGCGGAACGTCGTCTTCGGCACCATCGTGCTCGGCATGCTGCTGGCCGCCTTGGACCAGACCATCGTCGGCACCGCGCTGCCCACCATCGTCGCGGACCTCGGCGGGGCCGCACACATGTCCTGGGTGGTGACGTCCTGTCTGCTGGCCGAGACGGTGGCCACCGTGCTGGCCGGCAAGTTCGGCGAGCGACACCCGGGCCGGCCTCGCCGGGGCCTGGGCCCCGATGGAGGTGGCCACCCGTACCGAGGCCCTCGGCCACGCCTCCCTCGATCTCATCGCGGCCCGCAGGAAGGTGCCGCCCGAGGTACTGGAACCGGTCTTCGGCCGGATGACCACCGAGCGCCACCTCACCCGCTGACCCGAGATCTCAGCCGCCGAGCAGTAGCCGCTCCAGCGCGGCCCGGGCGCGGGCGTCGGAGCGGGCCCGGGCCGGTGACGGCCGCGGCCAGCTCTCGCGTCCACTCGTCGAGCGGCACCGACCCCGTCTCAAGGGATCCGCCGCCACTCGCGTGCTGGGTGGGACGAGTTGTGCCAGTCAGTCGCGCTCCGGCGGTGCCACAGTGGTTGTCGCCGGAGCGATGGCCCACCTGCGGGCCCTGATGACAGGGCACCACACCTCAGCACCGCTGAGCACACGAAGAGGGAATGTTCGATGATTCTCGTCACTGGAGCAACAGGCAACGTCGGCGGCCTCGTCGCGCGGCAGCTGCACGCGCAGGGCCACAGCGTCCGGGCACTGGTGCGCGACCCCTCCCGGGCGGCCGGCCTCCCGGCGGGGATCGATCTCGCCGTCGGCGATCTCGACGAACCCGACAGCGTGTCCAAGGCGGTTCAGGGCGTCGAGGCGATCTTCCTGATGCAGGTCGGAGGCGGGACCGAGCAGACCAGGACGGTGATCGACGCCGCACGAAAGGCGGCGGTGCCGAAGATCGCCCTGCTCTCCTCCGTCGGCGCGCGCCTGCTGCCGCTGGAGGAGAACCCCATGGGAGCCGCCCTCGCGGCTCGCGAGCAGGTACTGCGCGAGTCCGGCCTCGGTGTGACCTACCTGCGGCCCAACACCTTCGCGTCCAACGCCCTCTGGTGGCGCGACTCCATCCGTGCGGGCAAGGTCGTCGGCCCGACCGGTGACGGTCGGCATGGCGTGATCGACCCGGAAGACATCGCACGCGTCGCCGTGGTCACCCTCACCCAGGACGGTCACGTGGGGAAGGGGTACTTCCTCACCGGTCCGGAGGGCCTGACCTCGCGCGAGCAGGTCGCGATCATCGCCGAGGTGACCGGGCGTTCGATCGACTTCGAGGACGTCACTCCCCACGAGTTCGCCCAGGCTGCCATTCAGCGAGGAACTCCGCCCGAGGAGGCGCACCTCATCGAGCGCCTGCACGAGTTTCTCCGCGCCGGTCGCGCCGGATTCGTCACCGACGACGTCGAGAACATCACCGGAACAGCCCCCAGGACCTTCCGCGACTGGTGCGAACGCCACGTCGGCGCCTTCCGCTGAGCCTGGCACCTCAGCCCGCGCCCCGAGAGGCCCGCAGAGGGCACTCCCAGGCACACGGGGGGTGAAAAGGCTGCTGACCAGTGAACACCAGTGAGTACAGTTTTCGCAGGTCAGCCAGCCAGCGGCGGATTCAGGCGGGCGAAGGCGGCCTGGCGGCGGTACGGGAAGTACGGGTAAGGCGCGGTGCGGGTGCTGGCGGCGTCCAGGCGGGCGACCTGCTCCTGCGTCAGCGACCAGCCGACCGCACCGAGGTTCTGCCGCAGCTGTTCCTCGTTGCGGGCGCCGATGATGACCGAGGAGACGGTCGGGCGGCGCAGCAGCCAGTTGATCGCCACCTGCGGGACGGTGCGGCCGGTCTCGGCGGCGACCTCGTCGAGCGCGTCGACCACCCGGTGGAGCAGCTCGTCCTCGACCGGCGGGCCGTAGTCGGCGGTGTCGTGCAGGCGGCTGCCGGCCGGGAGCGGCTGTCCGCGGCGGATGCGGCCGGTGAGGCGGCCCCAGCCGAGCGGGCTCCAGACCAGGGCGCCGACGCCCTCCTCCTGGGCGAGCGGCATCAGCTCCCACTCGTAGTCGCGGCCGACCAGGGAGTAGTAGACCTGGTGGGCGGCGTAGCGGGGGCGGCCGTGGCGGTCGGCGAGGGCGAGGGACTTCATCAGCTGCCAGCCGGAGAAGTTGGAGACGCCGGTGTAGCGGATCTTGCCCGCGCGCACCAGGTCCTCCAGGGTGGCCAGCACCTCCTCGATCGGGGTGCCGGCGTCGTAGGCGTGCAGCTGGAAGAGGTCCAGGTAGTCGGTGCCGAGGCGGCGCAGCGCGTCGTCCACGGACCGGGTGAGCCGGGCGCGGGAGGTGCCGGCGTCCTGGGGGTCGTCGCCGAGCGGCAGTCCGGCCTTGGTGGAGATCAGCACCTGGTCGCGGCGGCCGCGGACGGCCTGGCCGAGCACCTCCTCGGAGGCGCCGTCGGAGTAGACGTCGGCGGTGTCGAAGAGGGTGACCCCGGCGTCGATGGCGATGTCGAGCAGGCGGCGGGCCTCCTGGACATCGGTGGTGCCCCAGGCGCCGAACAGCGGGCCGCGGCCGCCGAAGGTGCCGGTGCCGAGGCTGAGCGCGGGGACCTTGAGTCCGGAGGCGCCGAGCCGGCGCCACTCCATGTCGGTGCTGCCCGTGTCGGTGGTGGCCGTGCCGATGTCGGTCATGTCTGCGGTTGCCATGACAGTACTCCCCTCGAAGCCCCTAATGGGACTCCCATTCCGTTAGGATGCTCAGAAACTAGCAGACTCCACCCGACTAATAGAACAGGAATCCCGTTAATGGCCCCAGAGCCCGTTGCGTCCTCCGCCCCCGGAACCGTCCGCCCCGGCGGCCGGACCGCCCGGGTCCGCACCGCCGTCCTGCGGGCCGCCGAGGACGCCCTGGTCGAGCACGGCTTCGGCGGCCTCGATCTCGGCGACATCGCCCAGCGGGCCGAGGTCGGCCGCACCACCGTCTACCGCCGCTGGGGCAGCACCACGGCCCTGGTCGCCGACCTGCTCACCGACATGGCCGAGCAGTCGCTGCCGCGCACCCACGGCGGCACGCTCGCCGAGAACCTCCGGGCCAACGCGCGCCTGGTCCAACGCACCCTGGCCGACCCCCGGCAGGGCGCGCTGTTCCGCGCGGTGATCGTGGCGGCCGACGGCGACCCGGGGACGGCCGAGGCGTTGAAGCTGTTCTACCGGCGCCGGGTCGAGGAGTGGGCGCCGTGCGTCACCGAGGCCGTGGAGCGCGGCGAACTGCCTCCGGACACCGACCCGTTGGAGGTGATCCGGGCTGTCTCGGCGCCGCTCTACTACCGGATGCTGACCACCACCGAGCCGCTCGACGAGCCCGCCGCCGACCGCGCCGCGGCCGCCGCCGAAGCCGCCGCCCGGGCCGGGGCGTACCGGCGGCAGGACGCCTGACAACGCGAACGGCCGCACAACGCGCTCGCCCCCGCCCGGCGCGGGCCCGCGGCGGAACCGGTGCGAATCGGCCGGATCCGGGCCCGGCGGCAGCGCGTGGGAGAATACTG
>NZ_JBSFJV010000118.1:0-20384 GCF_053598235.1 Kitasatospora sp. NPDC001159 | reverse complement strand
GAAGGGGCGCGCCGGTGCCGAAAGGGAGCAGCGACCAGCGAGGCACGAGCGCCGGCGCGCCGACCGTCGGCACCGGGTCAGAGCAGCGGGGCTCCGCCGACGCGTCGGCGGAGCCCCGGGGTCGGCTCGTCAGCTGGCTTCGGAGCCCGCCGACTGGGCCGGGACCGCCGCGCCGAGCAGGGCCGGCGAGGCGTAGCGGGACCAGGACAGGCAGCCGTCGGGCGGGCAGAACTCGGGGCGGCGCGGGTCGTGCCCGAGCTCGCGCAGCTTGGTCCGGACGGAGTCGGGCGTACGGCCGAAACGGGCGGCGATCCTGGCGACGGTCTCGCCGTCGTGGAAGCGCCGGACCAGCTCCTCCTCGTGCTGCGGTACCCAGGGGGCGCCGTGGCCCGGGTACAGCTCGCGCAGCACGTCGCGGTCGGGGATGGGCTCGGAGACGTCGGCGACGATCGCCAGCGCCCGCAGCGCGCGGTTGAGCGCGATCCGCAGCGAGGCGACGTCCTCGACCGGCAGGCGGAGCTTGCCCGAGGCGAGCGGCGCGGCGGCCGCCCCCTCGCGCCAGCCGGTCAGGGTGAGGGTGACCTCGCGGTCGTCGTCGCTGGCGAGTTCGATCCGGAAGACCTTGTCGCCCAGCGGGAGCTCGTTGAGATGACGGAATGCCATGGCAGGACCCCCAAGTGTCGTGCCAGGTACGCACCTTGAGGGTGCGTCCTGAACACCTTCATTCTCTCCCGGGGGTCTGACAATCCGGCCTGTTCGAGGGCCCGCTCAGCCCTTCTCCATGTAGGCCGCGCGGTCCTCGTCGAGCAGGCTCTCCAGCGCGGTGCGCAGCTCCGGGTGGGCGGTGAGGTCCGGGTCCTCGGCGACCAGCCGGGTGGCCTCGGTCCGGGCAGTGAGGATGACCTCCTCGTCCTCCAGCACCGAGAGCACCTTGAGCGAGGACTTCACCCCGGACTGCGCCTGGCCCAGCACATCGCCCTCGCGGCGCTGTTCGAGGTCGATCCGGGACAGCTCGAAGCCGTCCAGGGTGCCGGCCACCGCGTCCAGCCGGGCCCGGGCGGCGCTGCCCCCGGGCATGTCGCTGACCAGCAGGCACAGGCCCGCCGCGCTGCCGCGGCCGACCCGGCCGCGCAACTGGTGGAGCTGGGAGACGCCGAAGCGGTCGGCGTCCATGATGACCATCGCGGTGGAGTTGGGGACGTTGACGCCGACCTCGATGACCGTGGTGGCGACCAGCACGTCCACCTCCCCGGCCGCGAACCGGCGCATCACCTCGTCCTTGGCCTCCGGGGCGAGCCGCCCGTGCAGGATCTCCACCCGCAGGCCGCTCAGCGGGCCCTTGGCGAGCTTCTCCGCCGTCTCCACCACCGAGAGCGGGGGCCGCCGTTCGTCGCTCGCGGCGCCGATGTCGGCGATGTCCTCGAAGTCCTCCTCGGCCGCCTTCCGCTTCTTCTTGGCCTCGTTCTTCGATGCCGGGGCCGTCGGCTCCTCGTCCCCGATCCGGGGGCAGACCACGTACGCCTGGTGACCCTTGGCGACCTCCTCGCGGACCCGTTCCCACGCTCGGGTGAGGAAGTTGGGCTTCTCCAGCGCCGGGACGACGTGGGTGGAGATCGGCGAGCGGCCGGCCGGGAGCTGGTCCAGGACGGAGGTCTCCAGATCGCCGAAGACGGTCATCGCGACGGTGCGCGGGATCGGGGTGGCGGTCATCACCAGCAGGTGCGGCGGCTGGTCGCCCTTGGCACGCAGCGCGTCCCGCTGTTCGACGCCGAAGCGGTGCTGCTCGTCCACCACGACCAGGCCGAGGTCCTGGAACTGGACCTTGTCCTCGATCAGCGCATGGGTGCCGATGGCGATCCCGGCGTCCCCGCAGGCCATGTCGAGCAGCGCCTGCCGGCGGGCGGGGACGCCCATCGAGCCGGTCAGCAGCACCACCCGGGTGCCGAGATCGGAGCCGCCGAGCATGCCGCCCTCGGCGAGGTCGCCCATCATCTCGACGATCGAGCGGTGGTGCTGCTGGGCCAGCACCTCGGTGGGCGCGAGCAGGACGGCCTGGCCGCCAGCGTCCACCACGGCGAGCATGGCGCGCAGCGCGACCAGCGTGTTGTGCGTCACGGTGAAGTTGTCCGTGACGTAAGCAGCATCCGGGTGTCCGACGCGAATGCACTGAACCGGCTTGCGGCCGACGTACTCGATCTGACGGATTCCCCGGCGGAAGGTGTTGCGCTTGAGGCGATCCGTCAGCTTTTCGGCCTTCCGAGGCAGGCGGAACGGCGGATACTCGTCAGGGAGCGCGACCGAGACCTCGAACGCCGCCTGCTTCGGCCGCACTCGGGCCCGTCCACCGAGCGACCGCACCAGCCAGGCCACGTCGTCGGCGAGGCTTCGCGATGCGCTGCAGAACGAGACGCTGTACCCGTTGCGCCCGACCGTGCCATCGGTGTCCATCAGCCCCTGCAGGACAGCCAGCCGGTGCTTGACCGAGGCGTTCTTGAACACCTCCGGGACGAACTTCTCATGGGAGGTCAGGTCCCAGAGGCCGAGCTCTCGCAGCACTCGGTTCACCGGGTTCCGCTGTGTCCCGCCGCGCGGACCAGGCAACCGGATCAGGTAGTCGTATGGCTTGCTGAGCTTCTGAGTGACCACGCACTCCGGCGGGACGGTGGCCTTGACCGCGTCCAGGATCTCGGCGTCAGCCGTCGAGAATCCCAGCTGGTGCCGGAAGGTGCCGTCTCCCAGCAGCACGCCCATCAAGTAGGGGTCGAGCGGCTGCTCGTCCCCCTGGCCGAGATCAACGGGCGTCGCCTGCGGCAGATACCACTTGGATGTTCCGTTGCGCTTCCAAAGGTCGCCGCGGATCTCCCGCGTCGTGAGGATCTCGGGCTCGTCGCCACGGTGCCAGGCACAGCTGGTCGCGACGATCCAAAGATGCTCGTCGTCGCACTCGACGGAGCTTCCGTCCGACAGGACGAGCCGCCAGACATCGCGCTCGCCTTGAGGGAACACCCCCTCAATCGGAGCGAGATCACCCGACGGTGTCACCACCAGGTCCCCGACGTGCATGTCGCGCATGGCCCTGAATCCGCCGGGCGTCAGAACCAGGGCATCCAGCGGCTGGGCCTTGCCGGAGCCGACCTCGCCCTGGAGCAGGCGGTGCATCGGGTGCTCGGTGGCCAGGTCGGCGGCGATCTCGGCGGAGACCTTCCGCTGGCCCTCGGTGAGGGTGAACGGCAGCCGGGCGTCGAAGGCGTCCAGCAGGCCGCCCTCGCGGGCCTTGCGCGGCTTGGCGGGCAGTGCGGAGTCGGCGGCCCGGCGCTGGGCGAGGGCGACCTGCAGCACGAAGGCCTCGTCCCAGCGCAGCCGGCTCTGGGCGCGCTCGCGGTCGGCCTGGCTGCGCGGGCGGTGGATCAGCTCCAGTGCCTCGGGCAGCGGGATCAGGTCGTGCCGCTCGCGCAGTTCGGCGGGCAGCGGCTCGCCGACGTCGCCGAGGTGTTTGGTGAGCGCGGTCTCGATGCAGATGGACAGCTTCCAGCTGGGCATCTGCGCGCTGGCGCCGTAGACGGGGATGAGCCGGCCGGCGAACTGCCGGGCGGCGTCCGACCCGGCGTCCTCGTCGAGCAGTTGGTAGTCGGGTGAGACCAGCTGACGGGTGCGGTTGAAGACGCCGACCTTGCCCGCGAACAGGCCCTGGGCGCCAGCCTTGAGCTCCTTCTGCCGCCATCCCTGGTTGAAGAAGACCAGCGAGAGCCGGCTGCGGCCGTCGGTGACCACGACCTCCAGGCGGTCGCCCTTGCGGCCGCGGAACGGGATCAGGGTGACCTTCTCGATCCGGGCCAGCACGGTGACGTGCTCGTCGATCTCCAGCTCGTCCAGGCTGGTGAGCTGGCCGCGCTCGACGTAGCGGCGCGGGTAGTGGTGCAGCAGGTCCCCGACCGTGCGCAGCTTGAGGCTGTCGGCGAGCACCTTCGCGGTGCGGTCGCCGACGAGCTTGGTCAGTGGTTCATCGAGAGCGCCCATCAGGCCCCTGTTTACACCACGGGACCGACAAACCGGCCTCACGAAGGGCGACCCGCCCGCCCCCGGCTCACTCGACGCCGATGAGCAACGGCGTCGACTCCTGCCCGCCGTGGAAGACCACCGAGTCCACCTCCGGCCGCCGGTGGCGCACGTGCGCGACCAGCCGGTCGGCGAGGCCGTCGTCGGCGCCCTCGCCGAGGATCAGGGTGACGAGTTCGCCGCCCGCGCCGAGCATCCGGTCCAGCACGCTCTCGCCGACCTCGGCCAGCCCGCCGCCGATCACCGCGACGTCGCCGTCGATCAGTCCGAGCACGTCCCCGGCCTGGCAGACCCCGGCCATGGTCCAGGACTCCCCCTCGGCGACGGCCAGTTCGGCGTACCGGGTGGCCCCGGCGGCGGAGGTCATGGCGACCACGTCCTCGTCGAAGCGGCGGCCGCCCTCGTGCACCGCGAGCGCCGCGAGCCCCTGCACCGGCGAGCGGGTGGGCAGGACGGCGATCCGCACGCCCTCCTCGCGCAGCTGGTCGGCGGCGGCCCCGGCGGCGGCGCGCAGTTCGGGGTCGTTGAGCAGCAGCACCACCTCGCGGGCGGCCGAGCGGCGCACGGCGGCGGCGAGTTCGGCGCTGGCCGGACGACGGTCCGGGTCGGCGTGCAGGGCGACGGCTCCGGCCTGCTCGCACAGTTCGGCCAGGCCCTCACCGGAGACCACGGAGAGCACCGCGCGGGCCTGCTCCTCGCGCTCGCCGGGCTCGGCGGCGGTGCCGGAGCGGGCGGCGGCCTCGGCGAAGTGGGTGATCCGGATCTGGTGCGGGCGTCCGGCCTCGACCCCGGCCTCCACGGCGGCGCCCGCGTCGTCCACGTGGACGTGCACGTTCCACAGGCCGTCGCCGCCGCCGATCACCAGCGAGTCGCCGAGCGCGCCGAGGCGCTCGCGCAGCGCGGGCAGCGACTGGTCCGGTGCGTCCAGCAGGTAGATGACCTCGAAGGCGGGGTGTCCGGGGCCGGGCGGACGGATGTGCACCTCGCAGCTCTCGACGGCCCGAATGTCCCCGCGCAGCGCGACCGGCCCCATCGGCTGCTGCCCCGCGACGGCGTCGGCGAGGGCGCCGAGGACGGCCACCAGGCCGCGCCCGCCGGCGTCCACCACCCCGTTCTCGGCCAGCACGGCGAGCTGCTCGGGCGTGTGCCGCAGCGCGTCCCGGGCTGCCCGGTGGGCGGTGTCGGCGACCTGCCCGAGCCCGTCCCCGGCCCGTACGGCCTCCCGTGCGGCGACCCGGGCGACGGTCAGCAGGGTGCCCTCGACGGGCTCCGCGACGGCCTGGTAGGCGGAGTCGGCGGCCCGCTGAAGGGCGGCCCGCAGCTGTTCGGCGCCGCCGCCCTCGGCGAGCGCCTCGGCCGCGCCGCGCAGCCACTGGGCGAGGATCACCCCGGAGTTGCCGCGGGCGCCGACCAGGGCGCCGCGGGCCATCGCCCGGACCGCGTCGGCCAGCCCGGGGGCCGGGTCGGCGGCGGGGTCGGCGGCGGGGTCGGCGGCGGGGCCGGCGAAGCGGCTCTCCACCTCGGCGGCGGCGGACTCGACGGTCAGGTAGAGGTTGGTGCCGGTGTCGCCGTCCGGGACCGGATAGACGTTGAGCGCGTCGATCTCCTCGCGGGCTTGGCCGAGCGCGCGCAGGGCGAGCTGGCACCAGGTGCGCACGGCCGGGGCGTCGAGCGTGTGCAGCACCAGGTCTCCTCCGGATGGGACGCCGATATGGCCTGACGGGCAGCGGCGAGGGGTGATACCGGCAGGTTATCGGGGGCCGCCGACTGGGGCCGCCCGGATCGGCGGCCGGAGCGATCACTCGGCCGCTCATGGTAGTTTCGTGGGACGGAAGCAAGCGTTGTATGCTCTTCCGGTTGCCTGGAACCGTCCAGGCTCACCCCCTTGTCCGGTCTGGTTCACGTGAGTGCTCCGGTGGGTGAGTGGGGTTTTCGAAAGTATCTGATCTGAAGTCTTGGAGTGACTCCTGTGGCTGCCAACTGCGACGTCTGCGGCAAGGGGCCGGGCTTCGGCAACAGCATCTCCCACTCTCACCGCCGTACCCCCCGTCGTTGGAACCCCAACATCCAGACGGTGCGCGCTGTGATTGGGCGGACGCCGAAGCGGCTCAACGTCTGCACCTCGTGCATCAAGGCCGGTAAGGTCTCGCGCTGACGCGCAGACCGGCATGCCGGTCCTCCAGTGAGTCGGTTCATCCTCGGATGGACCGGCTTCGCTGTTTCCGGGACCGGTCACGCTTTCCGGACGCAACCGTGGTGGGCGGGCTCCCTTGGGGCCCGCCCACCACTGTTTTCCGGCTGCCGGCTAGCGCCAGCGCCAGGCGTGGTCGACCGGCCCGATCCCGGCGCCCAGCGCGAAGCCGGCGGCGATCGCGCCGGTGATGTACTCCTTGGCCGAGCCCACCGCCTCGGGCAGCGACTCCCCCTTGGCCAGGCCGGCCGCGATCGAGCTGGCCAAGGTGCAGCCGGTGCCGTGGGTGTGCCGGTTGTCGTAGCGCGGCGCGCGGTACCAGTGCACCTCGTCCGGACCGCCGTAGAGCAGGTCGGCGGCCTCGCCCTCCAGGTGGCCGCCCTTGACCAGCGCCCAGCGCGGCCCAAGGTCGACCAGCGCCTTGGCGGCGTCCAGCATCTGCGACTCGTCCTCGACGGTCCGGCCGGTGAGTTGGGTCACCTCGTGCAGGTTGGGGGTGACCACGGTGGCGACCGGAAGCAGCCTCTCGCGGACGGTGGCCACCGCCTCGGCGGCCAGCAGCGCGTCCCCGTGCTTGGAGACACCGACCGGGTCGACCACCACCGGGGCCGCCACTCCGGACAGCAGCTCGGAAACGGTCTCGACCAGTTCGATCGAGGCGAGCATCCCGGTCTTCACGGCCTGCACCCCGATGTCGTCCACCACGCTGCGGAACTGCGCCCGGACGGCTTCGGCAGGCAGTTCCCAGTAGCCCTGGACGCCGAGCGAGTTCTGCGCGGTGACGGCGGTGATCACGCTCATGCCGTGGACGCCGAGGGCGAGCATCGCCTTGAGGTCGGCCTGGATGCCGGCGCCGCCGCCGGAGTCGGAGCCGGCGATGGTGAGCACGCGGGGAGGAGCATCGGAGGGGCCGCGCGAAGCGTTTCGGCCGGGGGCGGGGGTGGGAGACGGGAGGGCCATGGCCCCAACCTACCCGCGCCGGTTCAGAGCACCGCCTCGGACTCCGCCCAGCGGTCCTCCGGCACCGTCTTCAGCCGGGTCACCGCATCGCCGATCGGCACCAGCTCGATGCCGGTCCCGCGCAGCGCGGTGAAGTGCCCGAACGCGCCCTGGTGGACGGCCTCCACCGCGTGCCAGCCGAAGCGGGTGGCGAGCACCCGGTCCCGGGCAATCGGGGTGCCGCCGCGCTGGACGTGGCCGAGGATGACCGGGCGGGCCTCCTTGCCGAGCAGGTTCTCCAGCTCGTGGGCAAGCCGGTTGCCGATCCCGCCGAAGGTCTGGTGCCCGAACTGGTCGACGTCGCCGTGGTCGAAACGCATGGTGCCGGGCTGCGGGGCCGCGCCCTCGGCGACGGCGATGATGGCGAACTTCTTGCCGCGGGCGAAGCGGTCCTCGACCATCCGGGCCACCGCCTCGATGTCGAAGGGCTTCTCCGGGATCAGGATGCCGTGGGCGCCGCCGGCCATGCCCGCGGTGAGGGTGATCCAGCCGGTGTGCCGGCCCATCAACTCGACCACCATGACGCGCTGGTGGGACTCGGCGGTGGTCTTCAGCCGGTCGATCGCCTCGGTCGCGACGTGCACCGCGGTGTCGAAGCCGAAGGTGACGTCAGTGGCGTCGATGTCGTTGTCGATGGTCTTGGGCACCCCGACCACTGGCAGCCCGGCGTCGCTGAACTGCTTGGCGGCGGTGAGCGTCCCCTCGCCGCCGATCGCGATCAGCGCGTCGATGCCGACGTCCAGGGCCAGCGTCCGCGCGTTCTCCACCGCCCAGGCGATCCGCTCGCGCCGCACCCGGGCCGAGCCCAGGATGGTGCCGCCGAGGGTGAGCAGACCGGTGACGTCGTCGTGCGAGACCGGCCGGGCGCGGCCCTCGATCAGGCCGAGGAAGCCGTCCTCGATGCCGACGATCTCGTCCCCGTGGACGTCCGTTCCCCGGTGCACCACCGACCTGATCACCGCGTTGAGGCCGGGGCAGTCGCCGCCGCTGGTCAGTACACCGATGCGCATGTGTGGTGTGCTCCCGCTCGCAGTGGTTCAGACCACCCACCCCGGACGGGCGGGCGGGCTCGGATGCCGCAAGCCTACGCAAAACGCACCCTCGAAGCCCGTCCGCCGCACGCCCGGACCGTCACATGCCGCACCGGTGTCCAGTGCCCATCCGCCGTACTCCGTACGCCGATCGGCGAACCCGCCCCGAGCCGAAGGGGCGCGCCGGTGCCGAAAGGGAGAAGCGAGGAGGTCCGAGGCACGAGGGCATCGGAGCGCCGACCGTCGGCACCGGGTCGCAGCGCCCCGGAGGCGAGCGGGCGAGCAACGGTCACTCGGCGAAGTGGTCCCAGCCGCCGACCCGGTCCCAGGGCGCGCCGTCCACCGTCACCCGGCCGCTGCGCGACCCCCGCGGACGACCGGTCACCTCGCCCACCACCCGCCAACGGGCCGGGAGTTGGACCCCGCGCGGGAAGGTGGCCACGATCGCGTGGTCCTCACCGCCGGACAGCACCCAGACCAACGGGTCCACCCCGACTGCCTGGCCGATGTCGGCCATCTGCGCCGGGACGTCGAAGTCGGCGGCCTTGAGGTCGATGTCCACGTCGCTGGCCCGGGCCACGTGGCCGAGGTCGGCGACCAGCCCGTCGCTCACGTCGATCATCGAGGTCGCGCCCAACTCGGCGGCGGCCGGGCCCGCGTGGTACGGCGGCTCGGGCCGGCGGTGCGCCTCGACGAAGGCGCGCGGGGAGCGGAAGCCGCGCTGCAGCACCGTCAACCCGGCCGCTGACCAGCCGAGCCAGCCGGTCACCGCGACCACGTCGCCGACCTGGGCTCCGGAGCGCGTCACCGCCGCGCGCCCCTGGAGGTCGCCGAGCGCCGTGATGGCCAGCATGACGGTGTCACCGCGCACCACGTCGCCGCCGACCACCGTCGCCCCGGCCACCTGGCACTCGTCGCGCAGCCCGTCCATCAGCTCGGTGGCCCAGGTGGTCGGCAGGTCGGCGGGGGCGACCAGCCCGAGCAGTATCGCGGTCGGCACCGCACCCATCGCGGCCACGTCGGCGAGGTTCTGGGCGGCGGCCTTGCGGCCCACGTCGTAGGCGGTGGACCAGTCCCGGCGGAAGTGCCGGTTCTCGATCAGGACGTCCGTGGTGGCCACCACCCGGCCGTCCGGGGCCTTCACCACCGCGGCGTCGTCCCCGGGACCGAGGTCGACCGCGTCGGTGAGCGGTACCCGGGCCGTCAGCTCCTTGATGAGGCCGAACTCGCCCAGCTCGCCCACGGTCCCCTGCATCTGCCGTCCTCTCGCGTTTCCATCCGAATCCAGTCCCCGTCGCGCTCCCCCGCGCGCAGCGTACGCCCTTCGGGGGTGCAGAAGTCTCCCCTCCCCGGCCCGCTGCGCGGTAGCGTGGTGATCAGTCTGCCGCTGAGCCCGCTCCCACCCCTGTGCCCGACCGGGCGAACACGGCGGCGATCCCCGTTACCGACCGCCGGGAGGCCCACGTGGTACAGGCATACATCCTGATCCAGACCGAGGTCGGCAAGGCCAGCGCCGTGGCCGATACGATCGGCAAGATCCCCGGAGTGCTCACCGCCGAGGACGTCACCGGCCCGTACGACGTGATCGTCAAGGCCCAGGCCGAGACCGTGGACGACCTGGGCCGCATGGTGGTCGCCAACGTCCAGAAGGTCGAGGGCATCACCCGCACCCTGACCTGTCCGGTGGTCCACCTCTAAGCCCCGGCTACCATCGGCGGGTGGGCAGAGAACTCCGTATCCCCAAGGCGCTGACCGCGCTTCCGGCGCCGGTCCGCTGGCTGACCGTGCCGGTCGCGCTGACCTGCACGGTCGTGGTGCTGATCGGCAGCTGGAGTTCGGCCGACCCGGACGTCGAGGTCCCGCAGCCGACCGGTAGGGCCGCGGAGTACTGCCGCGCACTGGCCTCCGCGCTGCCGCACGAGCTGCTCGGACACGCCCGCAAGGACCCGTCGCCCGCGTCCCCGTACACGGCGGCCTGGGGCGGCTCGCCGCGGACGGTGCTGCGCTGCGGCATCGACCGGCCGGAGGAGTTGAACGGCGAGCACGCCGAGGACTGGTCCCCGAGCGCGAACGACGTCACCTGGTGGTCGCAGCAACTCGGCGACGGCGGCTACCGCTTCGTGACGACCATGCGCGCCGCCTACGTCGAGGTGACCGTCCCGGCGGGGGCCGCGCAGAACCCCTTCGACCCGGCGGCCGCCCTGAGCGACCTGGTGAAGGCCGCGATCCCGGGCTGAGCCAGCCGAGCGGGCGAGTCACGGAACGCACCGAGGGCGGGCCGGGAGCTTCCCGGCCCGCCCTCTCACCGTCGGTACGACTACCGCAGCCCGGTCGAGCGGCGCAGCGCCGACTGCAGCAGCCGGTCGATCAGCTCCGCGTACGCGACCCCGCTGGCCTCCCACATCTTCGGGTAGGCGGAGATCGGGGTGAAGCCCGGCATGGTGTTGATCTCGTTGATCATCCAGCTGCCGTCCTCCAGGAGGAAGAAGTCCACCCGGGCCAGGCCCTCGCAGCCGAAGGCCTCGAACGCGGCCACCGCCTGGCGCTGGATCTCCGCGGTCTCCTCGACGGTCAGCCGCGCCGGGATCCGCACCTCGGAGGAGTCGATGTACTTGGCCTCGAAGTCGTAGAAGTCGAAGCCCTCGCCGACCAGCACCTCGGCCGGGACGCTGGCCCGCGGGCCGTCCTCGAACTCCAGCACGCCGCACTCGATCTCGCGGCCGGAGACCCCGGCCTCGATGATCAGCTTGGGGTCGTGCCGACGGGCCTCCTCGATCGCCGCGTCCAGGTCGGCCAGGTCCTTGACCTTGGTGATGCCGATGCTGGAGCCGGCCCGGCAGGGCTTCACGAACAGCGGCAGGCCGAGCGCGGCGGCGCGCTCGCGCACGTCCGCGCGGCCCTGCTCGGTCTCCCAGTCGCGCGGCCGCACGATGGTGTAGTCGCCGACGCCCAGACCGTGCGAGGCCAGGATCCGCTTGGCGAACTCCTTGTCCATGCCTGCCGCGCTGGCCAGCACGCCGTTGCCGACGTACGGGATGCCGGAGAGCTCCAGCAGGCCCTGCAGGGTGCCGTCCTCGCCCCACGGGCCGTGCAGCAGGGGAAACACCACGTCGACGTCGCCGAGGTCCTTGGGGGCGCTTCCCGGCTCGCTGAGGACCACTTCCCGGTTGCCCGGGGAGGCGGACAGCGTGACCTGTCCGTCGACGGACTCGGCGATGTGCGCCACGTCCGGCAGCCTGCCGTCGGTGATGGCCATCCGGGCCGGCTCGTCACTGGTCAGCGCCCAGCGGCCCTCGTGCGTGATACCGATCGGCAGCACGTCGTACTTGTCGCGGTCGATCGCCCTGAGCACACTGCCCGCGGTGGAGACCGAGATCGCGTGCTCGGAGCTGCGCCCGCCGAAGACCAGCGCGACGCGTGCCTTCCGGGCGGACGGGTTCAGGGAGGTCTGTTCGATGCTCATATCGGGTTTGAGACTACCGTGCGCCGCGTTTCCGGGAGGTCAACGCCCACCCGGGGCGCCGGAGAGCCCCCTGGCCCGGTCCCGCGGCACCGTCCCGCGGCCTCAGCGCCGTTCGGCCTTGGCCGAGCGCGACATCAGCGCCTGCAGCGCCTCCTGGGTCGGCCGCCCGTTGTGCACCACGTCCACCACGGCCTCGACGATCGGCATGTCGACCCCGCTGCGGCGGGCCAGGTCCAGCACCGACTCGCAGGACTTGACGCCCTCCGCGGTCTGCCGGGTGGCCGCGATGGTCTCGGCCAGCGACATGCCGCGGCCCAGGTTCATGCCGAAGGTGTTGTTGCGCGACAGCGGCGAGGAGCAGGTGGCGACCAGGTCGCCCATCCCGGCGAGCCCCGCGAAGGTGTGCGGGTCGGCGCCCAGTACCTCGCCGAGGCGGGTGGTCTCGGCCAGCCCGCGGGTGATCAGGGTCGCCTTGGTGTTGTCGCCGAGCCCCATTCCCGCCGCCATGCCGACCGCCAGGCCGATC
Source organism: Kitasatospora sp. NPDC001159 (assembly GCF_053598235.1). Taxonomy (NCBI): domain Bacteria; kingdom Bacillati; phylum Actinomycetota; class Actinomycetes; order Kitasatosporales; family Streptomycetaceae; genus Kitasatospora; species Kitasatospora sp. NPDC001159. The sequence goes on along the minus strand of NZ_JBSFJV010000118.1, from coordinate 8,118 downwards.
ACGTTCTTGACCGCGCCGCCGAGTTCGCAGCCGACCACGTCGGTGTTGGTGTACGGCCGGAAGTACGGCGTGTGGCAGGCCGCCTGGAGCCGCTTGGCGACCGCCTCGTCGGTGCACGCGACCACACTCGCGGCGGGCTGCCGGTTGGCGATCTCCTTGGCCAGGTTGGGCCCGCTGACCACCGCGACACGCTCCGGGCCGACCTTGGTGACCTCGTCGATCACCTCGCTCATCCGCTTGGCGGTGCCGAGTTCGATGCCCTTCATCAGGCTCACCAGCACGGTCTGCGGCTCGATCAGCGGCGCCCAGGCGGCCAGGTTGTCGCGCAGCGTCTGCGAGGGCACCACGAGCACCGCGAAGTCGGCGCCGGCCAGCGCCTCGGCGGCGTCGGTGGTGGCCCGGACGGAGTCGGGCAGCCGGATGCCCGGCAGGTAGTCCGGGTTCTCGTGGGTGCTGTTGACGGCGTCCACCAGCTCCTGGCGGCGGGCCCACAGCACCACCTCGCAGCCCGCGTCGGCCAGCACCATCGCGAAGGCGGTGCCCCAGGACCCGGTCCCCATCACTGCGCAGCGGGTCACCGGCCCGTCCCCTCACCGTCGTTGTCGTTCTTGGGGCCCTTGGCCCGGCGGCGCTCGGCCAGCGCGGCGGTGGCCCGCTCGCGGGCGGCCTTGCGCATGTCGTAACGCTCGGCCGGCGGCTCCTCGCCGCGGATGTCGGCCAGCACGGCGGTGATCGCCGTCATGATGTCCTCGGTCGCGTCGGCGAGCACCTGGGCGGTGAGCTCCTGGCCCTGGTACTTGCTGAGGTCCACCGCGGGCCCGGCCGCGACGGTGACCCTGTGGCGCGGGAAGAGGTTGAACTTGCCCTTGCCGTAACCGGGCCGGCCGTACGGCGGGATGATCTCGTGGGCGCCCCAGTGCGCGACCGGGATGACCGGCGCACCGGTCATCAGCGCGACCCGGGCGACGCCGTTCTTGCCGGTCATCGGCCACAGGTCCGGGTCCCGGGTGAGCGTTCCCTCCGGGTAGAACTGCACGCACTGGCCGCTGTTGACGGCGTCGATCGCGGCCCGGAAGGCCTGCGCGGCGTCGGCGGACTCACGGAACACCGGAATCTGACCGGTCTTGCGGAGCATGAATCCGATGAAGGGAATCGAGAACAGCGAGGACTTGCCGAGAATCCGCGGCGGCCGGCCGCTGTTGTACTGCCAGTGCGCGTAGACGACCGGATCGATGATCGAATTGTGGTTCACCGCGGCGATGAAGCCGCCTTCCTTCGGAATGTGCTCCCAACCCCGCCAGTCCGGCTTCACCAGGGCGGTCGTCACCGGCTTCACCAGCACGGCCGCGAAGCGGTACCAGATGCCGTAGTCGGCGTTACCGAACTTGGCGTACGAGCGGCGGGCCACCCCAGCTCCTTCTCATCACGTGCGGCACCAGGGGTGCCGCGGTCGGTGCGTCCCGGTGGCGCGCATCGGCCTGCCCGGTGCCCGGTTCGCGGGCGCGGAACAGTGTCGCCCGGCCGCTCACCGGCTGTCGAGCGACCGCGCCAACCCGCCCTGCGGTCGTGATCAAACGCACGTCCGCACAGCTCGGACGGCCTGGCGGGGGCTCCGGCACCGGCGTCACAATGACGCCGATGACCCAGGACACCGTACGCCCCGGCGAGCCCGCCGCGCCCGCCGCGCCCGCCGCACCCACCGCCGACTGGTCGCTGGTGCTGCCACTCAAGCCGCTCGCCCTGGCGAAGAGCAGACTGGCCCCGTACGCCGGGCCGCACCGGGCGGACCTGGCCCTCTCCTTCGCGCTCGACACCGTCACGGCCGCGCTGGCCACCCCCGGCGTGGCCCGGGTCCTGGTGGTCACCCGGGACACCGCCGCCGGCGCCCGGTTGGCGGCGCTGGGTGCCCTGGTCGTCGCCGACGAGCCGGGCGGCGGCCTCAACCGGGCGCTGGCGCACGGCGCCTCGGCCGCCTTGGCGCTCGCCCCGCGGGCCCCACTGGCCGCCCTCTCGGCGGACCTGCCGGCCCTGCGCCCGGCCGAACTCGCCCGGGTGCTGGGCGCGGTGCCGTCGGACGGCCGGGCCTTCCTGCCCGACTCCCCCGGCCTCGGCACCACCCTGCTCGCCAGCGCCCCCGGCCGCCCGCTCTCGCCCGCCTTCGGGGACGGCTCACGGGCCCGGCACGCGGCTGGCGGGGCACGCGAACTGCGCCTGGCGGACGTGGAGTCGGTGCGCCGGGACGTCGACACCGGCACCGACCTCGGCGAGGCGGCGACGCTCGGCCTCGGCCCGTACACCAGCGCCCTGTACGCCCGGCTGAGCGGTTCCTGACCGGAGGCCTGACCGAGGGTCCTGGCCCGGAGGCCTGTCCGACCCGCTCGCTATGCTGCTGGCATGCAGGCCACCGCGTTCACCTTCGACCCCGACACCAGAGCCGGCTCCGTGCTGCTCGACGACGGGACCCCGGTGCCGTTCGACGCGGCCGCCTTCGACGCCGGCGGCCTGCGGCTGCTGCGGCCCGGCCAGCGGGTGCGGATCCGCACCGAGGGCACCGGTGAGGCCCGCCGGGTGGTCTTCGTGACCTTGCAGACCTTCCCCGACCCTGCCGACCAGGGCTGACCGACCGGGGCTTTCCGCCACTCCGCGCGCGCTGTTCCTGCGGTTTTCCCCGCCTTGGGCGCCGGTCGCCGTCGAATCCTGACTAAGCGCCCGGAAAACGAAAGAGCCGCGGCCACCCGGTCCCCGCAATTGGCGGAAGGGGGTGCCGCGGCTCTGAGCCGAAGGCCGTCCGAGGACAGTCGCGCGGGACTTACTTGGCAGTGGTCTTGCGCGCGGTGGTCTTGCGGGTGGCAGTCTTCTTCGCCGGGGCCGTCTTCTTGGCCGTGGCGGTCGCCTTCTTCGCGGCGGTGGCCGTGGTCTTCTTGGCGGCGGCAGCGGTGGTGGTCGCCTTCTTGGCGGCGGCCGTCTTCTTGGTCGCGGCCGCCGTGGTCTTCTTGGCGGCGGCAGCGGTGGTGGTCTTCTTGGCGGCGGTCGCCTTCTTCGCGGCGGTGGCCGTGGTCTTCTTGGCGGCAGCAGCGGTGGTGGTCGCCTTCTTGGCGGCGGCCTTCTTGGTCGCGGCCGGAGCGGCGGCAGCGGCGGTGGCGCGCTTGGTGGCGGCACGCTTGGCGGCCGGGGTGGCGGCGACGCCGGCCTTGCCCGGGGTGAGGGAGCCCTTGGGGGCCTTCTTCACCGAGGGGCCTTCCTTCGGCAGCTTCTTGCTGCCGCTGACCAGGTCCTTGAAGCCCTGGCCGGGACGGAAGCGGGGGACCGAGGTCTTCTTGACCTTGACCCGCTCGCCGGTCTGCGGGTTGCGGGCGAAGCGCGCGGAGCGCTCCACCTTCTCGAAGGTGCCGAAACCGGTGACCGAAACCCGGTCACCGGCCACAACGGCACGGACCATGGTGTCGAGCACTGCGTCGACGGCCTCTGCGGCAGCCTTGCGACCGCCCAGCTGCTCGGCCACCGCTTCGACAAGCTGAGCCTTGTTCACGTCTTCCCCTTCGGAAACGGGCGCCGGATGATTCCATCCGTTCTTTTCGCACGTTAGGTATGTATCTGCGGACTTTCAATTACCAAACGCGCGAATCACCCTAGTGTCGCAATGGATTTGCGCGTCCGCGACCTCAGTCGAGGGGCGGGCGCCCCTCGTCGAGGTCATGTACAAAGCGACTCAACCGCCTTGCCGCCTCCGGAAGATCGCGCTTGGCAGTCTCCGTGACGATGAGCAGTTGACGGGTGAGAGCGGTCTTTGCATCGGCAGACACGTTCAGCGCATGCACGCGGGCGTGAGCTTGCTTCAACCGCTCGGCCACAAGCGCGTAGAGCGCTACGACTTCCTGGTCGTCCGGCACCTCAGCTGGTGCGGAGGTGACGTCCGGCCGATCGTCAATTCGGCGTTCGGATCCCCGGCCCGTGGACTCCTCGGACGCGGGTTCGCCGCCCGCGTACGGAGGTTCATGGTGCCGGTGCATGTACTGATTGTGCCATCTACCCGCAGTTGTACTTGCGCGGGGCCCTCTTCCGCAAAGCCAAATGGGCAATCCGGGGCGGGCCTCGGCGCTAACTCGCGCTCCGGAACGATGGATGGCCCGGCCCCCCCGAGGGGAGCGCGGGCCATCCGGTCGATCGCCAGAATGCTTGTTCTGAGGGGAACTCAGTAGACCGGCAGGGTACGGGGCTTGAACGCTGGGCGGGTCGCCTCGTAGGCCGCGATGTCGGCCTCGCTCTGCAGCGTGATGCTGATGTCGTCCAGCCCGTTGAGCAGCCTCCACCGCACGTTGTCGTCCAGTTCGAAGCCCGCGCTGACGCCTTCGGCGCGCACTTCGCGCTTCTCCAGGTCAACGGTGATCTCGGCCGAAGGGTCACTCTCGGTGAGCGTCCAGAGGCGCTCCACGGTCTCCTGCGGCAGCACGACGGTCAGCAGGCCGTTCTTCAGCGAGTTGCCGCGGAAGATGTCGGCGAAGCGCGAGGAGATGACCGCGTGGAAGCCGTAGTTCTGCAGCGCCCAGACGGCGTGCTCACGGGAGGAGCCGGTGCCGAACTCGGGGCCGGCCACCAGGACCGTGGCGCCCCGGCGCTCGGGCCGGTTGAGGATGAACGACTCGTCCTTGCGCCAGGCCTCGAACAGTCCGTCCTCGAAACCGGATCGGGTGACCTTCTTGAGCCAATGGGCCGGGATGATCTGGTCGGTGTCCACGTTGCTGCGGCGCAGCGGGACGGCCCGGCCGGTGTGGGTGGTGAACTTCTCCATGGCTCAGGCCTCCACGGCGACGTTGGTGTCCGCCAGGTCGGCGGGGTTCAGATCGGAAGGAGACGCCAGGCGGCCCAGGACGGCGGTCGCGGCGGCGACCTGCGGGGAGACCAGGTGGGTGCGGCCGCCCTTGCCCTGCCGGCCCTCGAAGTTGCGGTTCGAGGTGGAGGCGCAGCGCTCCCCGGGGGCGAGTTGGTCGGGGTTCATGCCCAGGCACATCGAGCAGCCGGCGTGCCGCCATTCGGCCCCGGCGGCGGTGAACGCCTTGTCCAGGCCCTCCTCGACGGCCTGCAGGGCGACCCGGACCGAGCCCGGGACGACCAGCATCCGTACGCTGTCGGCGACCTTGCGTCCCTCCAGCACCGCGGCGGCGGCGCGCAGGTCCTCGATCCGGCCGTTGGTGCAGGAGCCGACGAAGACGGCGTCCACGGCGACCTCGCGCAGCGGGGTGCCGGCCTCAAGGCCCATGTACGCCAGGGCGTTCTCGGCCGCCAGGCGCTCCTGCGGGTCGGCGAAGTCCTCGGGGTGCGGGACGTCGGAGCCCAGCGGGGCGCCCTGGCCGGGGTTGGTGCCCCAGGTGACGAACGGGGTCAGCTCGCTCGCGTCGATGAGGACCTCGTGGTCGAAGACCGCGTCCTCGTCGGTGACCAGGGTCCTCCAGTACGCGACGGCGGCGTCCCAGTCCTCGCCCTGCGGGGCGTGCGGGCGGCCTTCGAGGTAGGCGAAGGTGGTCTCGTCCGGGGCGATCATGCCGGCCCGGGCGCCGGCCTCGATGGACATGTTGCAGACGGTCATCCGGGCCTCCATGGACAGGCTCCGGATCGCCGAACCGCGGTACTCCAGGACGTAGCCCTGGCCGCCGCCGGTGCCGATCTTCGCGATGACGGCCAGGATCAGGTCCTTGGCCGTGACGCCCTCGGGCAGTTCGCCCTCGACGGTGATCGCCATGGTCTTGAACGGCGCCAGCGGCAGGGTCTGGGTGGCCAGCACGTGCTCGACCTGACTGGTGCCGATGCCGAACGCCAGCGCGCCGAAGGCGCCGTGGGTGGAGGTGTGGGAGTCGCCGCAGACCACCGTGGTGCCGGGCTGGGTCAGGCCGAGCTGCGGGCCGACCACGTGCACCACGCCCTGCTCGACATCGCCGAGCGAGTGGATCCGGACGCCGAACTCGGCCGCGTTCCGGCGCAGGGTCTCCAGCTGGACGCGGGAGACCGGGTCGGCGATCGGCTTGTCGATGTCCAGGGTCGGGGTGTTGTGGTCCTCGGTGGCGATCGTCAGATCGGTGCGGCGGACCTTGCGGCCGGCCAGGCGCAGCCCGTCGAAGGCCTGCGGGCTGGTCACCTCGTGGAGCAGGTGCAGGTCGATGAACAGCAGGTCGGGCTCGCCCTCCGCGCGCCGCACGACGTGGTCGTCCCAGACCTTCTCTGCGAGTGTCCGTCCCATCGGATTCCCTCCAGCCGGCCGCGTTGCCGGCCTTCTCGTGTCGTCGGGTAAACGCTTGCGCCGCCCTGTGCGGGGCGCGTTCGCGCAACCTGCACGCCGGATCGCTGTCCACGATGCGGACACTCTGGCGAGGTCCCATCCTGGATGTCTCCCGGGCTGCTGCATCCAGAGTGGCGCTTTTCCCGGAAGATTGAACTTGCGTCTCGCGGAATGAGACTGCAGTCTTAGGGCATGGACAACACTAGCGGCGTCGGCGTTCTCGACAAGGCCGCTCTGGTGCTGAGCGCACTGGAGTCGGGCCCCGCCACGTTGGCGGGGCTGGTCGCCGCCACCGGTCTGGCGCGCCCCACGGCCCACAGACTCGCCGTCGCACTCGAACACCACCGTCTGGTCACCAGAGACATGCAGGGGCGCTTCATCCTCGGCCCCCGACTGTCCGAACTCTCCGCCGCGGCGGGCGAGGACCGGCTGCTCGCCACCGCGGGCCCGGTCCTCACCCACCTGCGCGACGTCACCGGCGAGAGCGCACAGCTCTACCGCCGCCAGGGCGAGATGCGGATCTGCGTAGCCGCCGCCGAGCGGCTCTCCGGCCTGCGGGACACCGTCCCGGTCGGCAGCACCCTGCCGATGAAGGCCGGCTCGGCCGCCCAGGTCCTGCTGGCCTGGGAGGAGCCCGAGCGGCTCCACCGCGGCCTCCAGGGCGCGCGCTTCACCGCCACCGCGCTGAGCGGCGTCCGGCGGCGCGGCTGGGCCCAGTCGATCGGCGAGCGGGAGCCGGGCGTCGCGTCCGTCTCCGCTCCCGTCCGCGGCCCCTCCAACCGCGTGGTAGCCGCCGTCTCCGTCTCCGGCCCGATCGAGCGGCTGACCCGCCACCCGGGCCGCCTGCACGCCCAGGCCATCATCGAGGCCGCGAACCGGCTCACCGAGGCGCTGCGCCGGAGCTGACCCGACCGACTCCCCCACCCGCCCCTTCCCCCACCCCTCCCCCCACGAAAGACGAGAGGGCCCCGCTCGGAGTCGAGCGGGGCCCTTCACATCATTTCCCGGTACAAAACAAAAGACCCCGATAACCGGGGTCTTCCAATTTCTGGCTGGGGTACCAGGACTCGAACCTAGACTAAATGAACCAGAATCACTCGTGCTGCCAATTACACCATACCCCAACACAAAGCAAGGGCCGATGGGCGAGCCCACCGGCTTCCTGCTCTGAGGTACCCCCGACCGGATTCGAACCGGCGCTACTGCCGTGAGAGGGCAGCGTGCTAGGCCGCTACACAACGGGGGCTTTCCAGGCGATCCCTTGCGGGATCAGTACCCCCGACCGGATTCGAACCGGCGCTACTGCCGTGAGAGGGCAGCGTGCTAGGCCGCTACACAACGGGGGCTTTCCAGGCGATCCCTTGCGGGATCAGTACCCCCGACCGGATTCGAACCGGCGCTACTGCCGTGAGAGGGCAGCGTGCTAGGCCGCTACACAACGGGGGCTTGATCTTCATTTGTACTGCGGTACCGACCACTTGGATCGCACTGCGCTGGGGTACCAGGACTCGAACCTAGACTAACTGAACCAGAATCAGTCGTGCTGCCAATTACACCATACCCCACCAGAGTTGAACCCTTGCGGGCCCTTCTCAGGCGTTGCGCCTCTCAGTCGGTCCCTTCCGAGGGGCTTTCGCTCCCTCGTCCGTTCCCTCCCGGGCGGCGCAGAAAGAACATTACCCGACGTCTGCCCTGGCTCCAAAATCGATAACCGCAGGCAGCGGCGGGGAGGCCGTCCGGTGACCTCCGGATGCGCCGCGGGCCCGGCGTGAAGCCGGGCCCGCCCCCTGCACCGCCGCCCCGTCCGGCGCGGGGCACGGGGTCCAGGGCGGAGCGCAGCCCGCGCA
>NZ_JBSFJV010000117.1:0-20794 GCF_053598235.1 Kitasatospora sp. NPDC001159 | reverse complement strand
CCGAACCCCACACAGGCCCCGCCGAGGCCGCCGCGACCGATCCGTCGGTGACGGGAGCGGAGCCGCTTGCTCGTTACTGACCCACGCTCCTAGTCCAGGTCGGCCTGCCACAGGTCGGGGCCGAAGACCTCGTACTGGATGTCACGCGGGGCGACCCCGCGGTCGATCAGGCTGCTGCGCACGGCCTGCATGAACGGCAACGGCCCGCACAAGTAGTACAGGGAGTCCTCGGGCAGGTCGACCACGGTGGGGTCCATCAGCCCGTGGAAGACCCCGTCCACCGGCTCATGGCTCTGCGCGCCCTTCTCGAACCACAGGTACATCCGTGCGTTCTTCAGGGCCAGGATGTCGCCCACCACCTGGCGGCGCAGCGGGAATGACGCGTCGTCGACGTCGGCGTGGAGCAGGGTGACCGGCAACCCGGACTCGGCCGCGACCAGGTGCGAGAGCATGCCCGCCATCGGGGCGATCCCGATGCCCGCGCTGGCGAACACCACCGGGCGCCCCGCGTCGTCCAGCACCACGTCACCGTAGGGCAGCGACAGCGTCAGAGTGTCGCCGATCTTCACCGAGTCGTGCAGCAGCGTCGACATCTCGCCATCGGGATCGTCGCCCTCGCCGCGCACCCGCTTGACCGAGAACTGGCGGTGCTCCCCGTCGTCGGCCCGGGTCAGGCTGTACTGGCGCGGCTGGAGCTTCCCGTCGGGCATCCGCATCCGCACGGTGACGTACTGGCCGGGCAGCGAGGTCTTCACCAGACGGTCGTCGATCCGCTTGACCACGAAGGTCACCACGTCGTCGGTCTCCCTGACCTTCCGGATCACCTGCCAGTCCCGCCAGACCGTCTCCGGCCGAACGCCGCGGGCGCTGTACAGGCCGCGCTCCTGGTTGATCAGGGCGTTGGCCATCAGCCAGTAGACCTCGTCCCAGGCCGCGGCGACCTCCGGGGTGACCGCGTCGCCCAGCACGTCGACGATCGCCCACATCAGGTTGTCGTGCACGACGCCGTACTGGTCGGGGCGGATCCCGAGCGAGGCGTGCTTGTGCGCGATCCGGCGGAGCAGCTGCTCCGGCACCCGTTCCGGCGTCTCCACCAGCGTCGTGGCGAACGAGGCCACCGAGCCGGCCAGTGCCTGCTGCTGGTGGCCGTGAACCTGGTTGCCGCGGTTGAAGACGCCGTCCAGGAGCTCGGGATGCTCGCTGAACATGTGGGTGTAGAAGCGCTTGGCGATCTCGCCGATGTGCTCGGCGACGACTGGCAGCGTGGCGGTGATGACGGGCCGGGATTTGTCCGAAAGCACGGGACACTCCTGTGGGAAACGAGCGGTGGGGCGTGGTTTGTGGACGCGGGTGCCAGGCGGTCGCCGCCCCACCCGGGCTCCTTGGCCACGCTGCCTGTACCGGGTCCCGGGGGCACGCCCCCGTGGCCATTCGGGGGACGGGCAGGGCGGGGCCCGGGGCCGGCCGTCGCGGCGGCGTCCATCGTGGCGGCCGGGGCGGGCAGCTCGCGTTCCGGTTCGCCGAGCACCGTGCGGTGCCTGCCCTCCGCCTGCCCGGGCCGCGAGCTGTGGCGGATCGGCCCAGGACCGACACCGCTGAGCCCGTGTCAGCCTGCGAACTCGTGCACGCCCCACCAGCCGCTGGAGTCGTGGTAGAGGCCGACGCCGATCTGTGTGTAGCGAGGGTTGATCTGAGCGGCGTGGTGTCCCGGGGATTCGGTCCACATCTTCTGGAACTGCTCGGCGGCTTGTTCCCCGGTGAGCGAGGCGTCACCCCACATCACGATGCACTCTCCGGTCAGCGTCCGGCTGCCGGTGAGGCTGGGCCCGGCACCGGAGGCGTTCTCCGAGTGGGCGAACCCGGTCTCGCGCATGTGGCGGGCCCAGTTGGCGGCGAACTCCGTCAGGTCGTCCTTGACGACGAGGGCCGGGACACCGTTGCGGGCACGCTCCTCGTTTATCAGCTTCAACGAGAGCGCCTCGGCGCTGCCCGCGGTCCGGCCCGACCCGGTGGTGTCGGGGTTCGCCGGGGCCGGGGCGGATGTCGTGCGACCGGGGTTCGCCGGGGTCCCGCCCGACGCCGCGCTGTCCGCGTTCGGCTGGGCCTTGGCCGGCGCCCCGGTCGAAGTCCGGGTCTGGGCCTGGGTCCGGTTCTGGCCCGGGGGTTGGGTCGAGGTCTTCGCCGTGGCCGGGCTGGAGGGGTCCTTGGTGCCCGCCGGGGCGGTCGGTGCGGGCGGGGCCGGAGGCGGCGTTGTCTCCCGGCCGGTCGCGGAGGCGGACGCCGACGGGGAGGAGACGGCCGCGGACGGCGAGGAGTCGACGCCGGTCACTGCCGCCTTCGCCGGGGCGGCACCCGCCGTGTCCGTGACGGACCCGTCGTTCTGCGGACCGCACGCGCTCAGCGCGGCGCCTATGACACCGGCGGCCAAGACCGCGGCGATCATCTGCCTTGGACGAACAGACTGCATGAAACAGGCTCCCTGGGTTCTCCTGGCCGCTCGGAGCGACTACGCGGGCCGTACACCACGCGCGCCACCCCGACCGGCCGACGCCTCTTACGCCGACATCACAGGAGACCGGCAGGCCCGGCGGAGATAACACCTACTGAGGAGATCGTGATCTTCGCCACCCGGATGCCCTCCCATCCGCTCCCACCTTCGGGCCGGACCGGCGGCGGGGCCGGTGCGGACGCGGCGAGGCGACGGCCGGCCGAGTTCGGCCTCACCCGCCTCGCCTGGCAGGTACTCAACGTCGATCGTGAGGATCCCCCGGTGGGCGGGAGGTGCTGATCAGCAGGTCAGGGTGGGTAACGGCATTAGGAATCAGCGAGACGGGTCACCTGGTGCTGCTGGCAACCAAGATCCAGTGAGAACGCGCAGCCTTAATCGAGACGGGACAGCGGCCCGGCAACCGCAGGGCGGGACAAGTGTCCCGTGTCACGGAAACTTGTCGTTCTCAGGGAAGTTGGCCTCTCATCTCGTCCGGGCCTCGATGGTGCGTGTAGATCGATGCCCGGTGGGCCGACGCGAATCGCTTGCACCGGACCACCATGGCTTCCTCGGCGCGGCGGGCCATCCGGGCCTCCCCGGCCTCAGGATGGCAGACAGGCCGTCATGCCTCGTTGGGCGCCACCCCAGTCTTCCGGGGGACCTCCGCGCCGGCGGACTCGGCAGCGCGGCGACGGCGGTAGTAGTGCACGGTGAGGATGCCGAGCAGCGGCCCCCAGGCGGCCAGCGGCCAGTACGCACCGTAGAAGACGACGTCCTGCCAGCCATGGGTGTTGGCACCGGGGTTGATGCCGCCATCGACCCTGCGACCGAAACTGATCATGGTCATCGAGTACGGCCAGAGCAGGGTGTTGAACGTCGCGCCGAGGCCGGCCGGGATGACCGCGGCGAGGATCGGCACCCGGCGGCCGCGCAACCACGGGATCCACCGGGGCCACACCTCGCCCCACACGCACACCAGACCGACCGCCAGGAACGCCAGGGCCTCACTGGCCGCGCTCAGCCCGATGACGTACCACCACTCGCCGCCGAACCAGTCCGGCGGCGGGCGGCCGTCGCTCGGGGCCTCCATCAGCGGGATCCGGAAGTCGACGCTCAGAACCCGCCAGAGCCCGGCGGGCAGCACGGTCAGCGAGATCGCGTAGGCGACCCGCACCGCCCAACGGGGCACTCCCGCCGCTGTCCGGCCGTGCAGCCGTGCCAGAAATGTGCGATCGGTCATGGGGTCCTCCTGGTCCAGACGCCCGGTCGGCGCGGACGGTCTCTTCGTCTGCCCGGTCCCGTGGGTGCACCTTGCTGAATCGAAGATCGCGGAGAGCGCCGGAGCGGCACATCCGCCCTGGGCACGGAACGGCTCACCCTCGCGGGGGATGCCGGTGCTTGAGGAGTATGAGGAGTTCACCCGGCTGCGCCCGCAGGCGCCACCGGACGTCGCCGGGAACGCGGCGACTTCGGGGGCGGCATCCGCAGCATCGTCGTCCAGACCTCGCTGTGATGCGCGAGCAGGGGATGATCATCGGACAACAGAGCCATGCGCGGCCAACGAACTCACTCGGCCGCCCACCTGGCCGAGGCCTACGGTGCGAGCGTGTCCAAGCAGATCATCTCCACCAGCACCGACAAGGTGATCGACGGGATGGCCGAGTGGCAGAACCGCCCGCTGGACCCGGCTTCAACCTACCGGTGGTTGCGAACCGTTCCAATTACGTAAGTGATCAGGAGTGGGGGGCTCCCCCCGAGGTGTGGACACCAGTGCTCTGCGGCGAGTGCCAGCGTAACTGATCGTTGTTCGAACTCGATCGGGCTGAGGTAGGTCAGCGCGGAGTGCCTCCCGCGGGTGTTGTAGCGGGTGATCCAGCGGAAGACCGCCAGGCGGGCGGCACGGGCTCCGGGCCACCGCTTCGCGCCTTGGAAGCTCTCCCGTTTCAGCGTGGCGTTGAACGCCTCGACGGCGGCGTTCTCCGCGCTCGTGCCAACCGCGCCGTGACTCCTGGTGACGCCCAACTCCCGGCAGATGTGGGCGAATTCCCTGGACAGGTACTGCCCAGGGACCCGTTGTCGCTGTGGAAGATCGCGCCGTCCAAGCTTCCGCCCCGGGCGACGGCCGCCGCCTTGAGCGCGTCCGTCACCGGCTCGGTCCGCGTGTGATCTGCGATCGACCAGTCCGCCAGGCGCTTGGAACGCAGGTCCAACGCCGTTGCCAAGTAGAGGAATTGTCCGTCACCGATCGGGAGACAGGTGACGTCCCCGTCAAAGTTGTCTCCGGTGTCAGTCCTGCTGTGGCGCGACGGTCAGTTGACTCGATGCGCGGGCCAGCAGGTCGATCAGCAGAGTGCGTTCCTCGGGGCTGAAGCCGTCGGCGATCCGCCGCTCGATGGCGACGGCCTTGGTGTCGGCCCGTGCGAGCAGTCGGCGTCCCTCGTCGGTCAGGCGCACCTCGGCCACCTTGCGATGCCAGGGATGCGGCTGGCGGACGACCAGCCCCTTCGCTTCCAGGTTGGCGAGCACGGTGGCGATGGTCTGTGGGGTGACCAGGCAGGCGCGGGCGAGCGCGGCGGCGGAGAGCCCCGGCTGGTCGTCGAGCGTGTACAGCGCGACGTACTGCGGAACCGTGAGCCCGAGCGGCCGGAGCGCCGCGTGCTTGGCCGCCATCAGCTCCTGTTCCACCCGCTTGATGTGCAGCCCGAGGCGTTCCGTGACCGGCATCTCCATGGGGGTGATCGTACGCCACCGGCTCGAACCCTGGCCTATGGCAGAGCTCTGGTACATGGCAGAACTCTGCTATCTTGGGATGTGCTGTTCGGCCACTCACTCATGGAGGCACTCCTTGGCCAGCTGTGAACCGCTTGATCACGTCATCGCCGGGTCCGGCCCGGGCCTGGTCCTGATCCACGGCACCGGCGCTGACGCGACCTCGAACTGGGGAGCCCTCATCGACGTGATGCGCGACCGCTACACCGTCGTCGCCTTGAACCTGCCCGGCGCCGGCGCCACCCCCGTCGACCCCGCACCGATCGACCTGGACGCACTCGCCGACCGGGTCGTCGCCACTACCCAGGCCGTCGGGCTGGAACGGTTCCACCTGGTCGGTCACTCGGTGGGTTCCGTCGTCGCCACGGCCGTGGCCGCCCGCCACCCTGCTGCCGTGGCCTCGCTCGTCCTGCACGCGGGATGGGTCAGGACGAGCCCGCGCGAGGCGTTCATGTTCGACCTGTGGGCGCGCCTGCTGTCTACCGACCCGGCCCTACTGGCCCGCCAGTTGATCCTCACCGCGATGGGGCCCGGTCTCCTGGACGCCCTCGACGGCGCGCAGTTCGCTGAAATGGCCGCAGGTTTCACGGCCATGCTCGATGAGCGCGTCCTCGGGCAGATAGAACTCGATACCCGAATCGACCTGCGTGACGCGGTGGGCCGGGTCACCGCGCCGACACTCGTGCTGGCGAGCGCCGACGATCAGATCATCCCGCCCCACCACCAACGCGAACTGGCCGCCGCCATCCACCAGGCCGACTACCTCCAGGTCCCAGGCGGCCACGGCCTGCCGTTCGAGGAGCCGGCGCGGTTCTTCTCGATCATCACCGAGTACGTGGACAAGCGCCAGGCGCAGGGCCAGGCCTGAGGGCCCGCAGGGCGTCCGCCATGCCGTGCTTGGCGGCCAGGCGGCACCGACACCGGCGAGCGCCACCCGCGACTGAAGCGCTTCCACGTCACCGTCCTGGAACCGTTCATCCCGGTGACCGCCGAGGAGGCCCTCGCCCACCACGCCGCCGCCATCCAGGCCAGCTGACCCGCCCGGCCCCGGGCGCCGGCAGCGCAGCGAGCCGGCCAAGGACCGGTGGGCGCCGCGACGGGCAGCACGCCCGTCCCCGGCGGTCCGGTTCGGCCTGGGTCAGGCCTCCTGGCCGGTGGCGGCCAGGACGATCTCGCGGATGGTGACGTTCTGCGGCTGCCCGTAGGCGTAGGCGATGGCCTCGGCCACGACCTGCGGGGCCAGCGCGCCGCCCGCGGACTCCTTCCACGCCTCGTAGTCGCTCTTGATCCGTTCGTCGCTGGTGTGCGAGAGCAGTTCCGTCTCCACCGCGCCCGGGGCGATGGTCACCACCCGAACACCGGTCGAGGCGACCTCCTCACGCAGGTTCTCCGACAGGGCGTGTACGGCGAACTTCGTGGCGACGTACGCGGCGTGGTTGGGGAAGGTCTTGCGGCCCGCGATCGAGCTGACGTTGATGACCGTGCCGGTCCCGCGGGCGAGCATGCCGGGCAGCACCGCGCGGGTGCCGTACAGCACGCCCTTGACATTGAGGTCGATCATCCGGTCCCACTCGTCGACCGGCTGGTCGGCGATGCGGCCCAGCAGCATCACCCCCGCGTTGTTGACGATCGCGTCGGCCGGGCCGAACCGCTCCTCCGCCTCGCGCACGGCCTCCTCGACCGCGCGGCGGTCGGTGACGTCCACCATGCGGCACAGCGTGTGCGGCAGGCCGAGTTCCTCCAGCTTCTCCAGCCTGCGGGCGAGCAACAGCAGCGGATGACCCTGCGCGGACAGTAGGCGCGCGGTGGTGGCGCCGATGCCGGAGCTGGCTCCGGTGATGACGATCAGGGGCTTGGCCATGAGGGGAACCTCCGAGGCGACGTGCGGTGTCGCATTCCAGGAGATCACCGCCCCGGGCCCGCGCATGCCGGTACGGGGGCCCGGGGCCACCGGGGGTCCGGCAGACCCCCTCTCACGTGGCCCGCGGCTCCATGCGCCGCCCTAGCCTGAAGGAATGAGCACGTCAGTGGAGCGCGGACCCAATCTGGAGCTGCGGGACTTCCTGCGCTCCCGAAGGGCGCGGATCAGCCCCGACGAGGCGGGCCTGGGCCCGCAGGCCGGCCGGCGGCGGGTACCCGGCCTGCGCCGCGAGGAGGTTGCCCAACTGGCCGGAGTCAGTGTCGACTACTACGTACGCCTGGAACGCGGCCGCACCCCGAACGCCTCCACCGCTGTCCTGGACGCAGTGGCCCGCGCACTTCGGCTCGACCCCGCCGAGCGCGCCCACCTGTTCGACCTGGCCAAACCCAGGCCAGGCTCCGGCCGCCGACGCCCCGTGCCGCCTCAGCGGGTACGGCCCGGGCTGCTGCGGATCCTGGACGCGCTGACCGGCACCCCGGCGATGATCCTCGGACACCGACTGGACGTCCTCGCCGCCAACCCCCTCGCGAAAGCCCTCTACACCGACTTCGACGCCCTGCCCCACCGCGACCGCAACCTCGCCCGCTTCATCTTCCTCGACCCCACCGCCCACGACCTCCTCGCCGACTGGGAGACCGCCGCCCGCGGCACCGCGGCCGCCCTGCGCCTCTACGCCGGCCGTCACCCGCACGATCCGCGTCTGAACGAACTCGTCGGCGAACTCTCCGTGTGGGACGAGGACTTCCGCCAGTGGTGGGCCGACCACGATGTCCTGCAGTACACCCACGGCATCAAGCTCTACCGCCACCCCCTCGTCGGTGAGCTTACCCTCGCCTATGAGTCCCTCGCCCTTCCCGACGACCCCGACCAGGTCCTCTACCTCTACACCGCCGAACCCGACAGCCCCTCCGACCACGCCTTGCGCCTGCTCGCCGACTGGTCCGCCCCGCACGGTTTGGCCAGTGATCGCGCGTAGTCGTCGGATCCGTCCAGCTCCTGGTCGCTTTCCCCGCTCCAGGTGCCGAACGGACCGCCCGGGCGCAGGCTCAGCTCAGCCGGCGCCCGGGCGGTCCGGAGGTTCGCGTCGCGCGGTCAGACGGTGACCCGTTCGGTCCGTTCCGCCTGGAGGCCGGCGGGCTGTTCGGCGGTGGCGGAGGTGTTCTCCCGAGGTGCGGGGAGCACGGCCGTGCACGCCGGAGAGCACGATGGTCGCCGCCCAGGCGAGCCCGTACCTGCCGACGGGATTGTCGGAGAGCGGGCCGGCGAACCAGTCGCACTTGGTGAAGGCGAGCCCGATCAGCAGCGCGAGCACCCAGGACACCATCGCCTGCCAGCAGAAGCCGCCCGCGTACCAGTACCGGCTGCTCCACTTGCCCCGACCGTCGCGCGGGACCGGGCAGGCGGCGGCGTCCGCCGGACAGTGACTGTGGGTGCACACCACTCGCCGAGACCTGCCGGAGCCCCGGCCCTGCCACTGAACCGGCCGGACCGCCGAAAATAGCCGACCGGAGAATTCGGGAAAAGGGGGTGGAATCGCAGCCGTGCAATCTCATCAATCCACGTCAGAAATACCGTGGGAGGGCCGGTGTTCGGATCGGAGAACCACCCTGCGCCCGGCGTCGGACGGCCTGTGTCGGCGGCCTGCTGTGCCGTGGCGGGCGCGCGCGGATCGCTGCCTCTCCTGGCGGCGGTCGGCCGGGCTGCCGGGTTGTCGCGCCGCCTGTCGCGTTCCTGCTGTCGCGAGCGGCGCTGTCGCGTGGTGTGATGTGCGGGGATGGGCTGGATCCCCGTGTGTGGCCTGGGCGTGACAGGACCGTCTGACAGCCTCCCGTGCTGAGGCCGGCGGCAGCCTCCCCGCGCTGCACCCGGCGCAGGAGGCTGCTGTGTGCCCTGGCCACCTGCTCGACCGCCGGCCGGCCTCGCCGGCGGTCAGCTGGCGTTCACCGCACGGGCACGGACTTGAGACGGGGTCGGCTGATGTCGGCGACCTTGCCGCGCTGCTCGGCCCTGCGGGCTTCCTCCAGCCAGTGGCGGCGCATGATGCGCACGATCACGATGGTCTCCCATCTGTGAGTGGCGCTCCTGTCGGAGTGGTTGGAGCGCCGCCCCATCCCATCGCTCTTTGCGGTCGCTGGGCGGATCTGGAGGTCGCTGCGCGGCTGCTCGACGTGTTCTGCGAAGGAGCGCCGTTGCGGGGGCGGTGAGCCAGCAGGCCATGTTGGCGGTGGCGTTCCTCCTGCCTCGCTACCGGGCGGCGCCTGAGCCGCTGCCAGCGGTCTGCCAGCGGGGTGCGGAACTGTCGGACGCGGCTCGCTGTTCTACAACCCCGGTGGCTCAGCCGTGCCCGGCACCGTGGAGCCGCCGAACCCGCATCGTCATCGCCTCCGCCCTCCCAACCCTCCTGGTCGTCCCGGTCGCCTACGGGTGTCCTGGGCCTTTCTGGCCGCCGTGCTGTCCGTCCTGGTCATCCAGGACGCGCCGGCCTTCGTCCGTCTGGGCCGTACGGAGTCCGGGAGTCGGCAGCCACATCGGCCGTGGCCCTGGGCCGATCCGTTACCGCGACATCGAGGCGTGGCGGTTCGGCGCCGCCGCAATCCGGGCCGGGGGCGGGGCCGGACCAGAGGGATCTTGCCGTAGCGACCCCGGGCAGCGTCCGCGCTGAGGCCCAACGGTCCGCCGCTGTCCGTCCAGGTGGCGCCGGCCTCACATGAACAAAGCCAGCGCCGCCGTCCTCACATCCGACTTCGGGGCCGGAGGCGTCCCGCCGTTTGAGTACGAGCGTGACCCGATCCGCCGTCTCCTGTGCCTGACCGCCCCGTGCCGTCGTCCTGTCACCTGTCGGACCGTCCGGGCGTTCACCCGTTCCATCCGCGGCACGGGCCCGGTTCGCGTGGCCCGGCGCTCTTCGTTCGGTCAGTGCTTCGCGGTCGCCGGCGGACTGCCCGTATAGGCCTGTGCGCAGAACGGCCAGTCGGAGAAATCGGGATGGAGCAGATAGAGCCGGTACGCCGTGGAAATGTTCCATTCCGGGTCGAGCGCCTGACGCGAAGAGCCATCGAATTGATGAATCCGGCCGTCCACGATCTGGAAGACACCCCAATTCCGTGAGCCGTCCGGGTTCGGCAGCACATAGAGCGGATCGAGTCCGGACTGGCAGCGGGCGACGGCCACCGCCTCGTCCGCCCCGGTGGTGAAGACCTGGCGGATGCGCTGCTCGACCTGGGCCGGCGTCCAGCTGGTCATCGAAGCCTTGTGCGCGTACAGGGCCATGACCGTCGCCCGGTCGACCACGCCGGTGGCCGGCAGCCCGGCCAGCACCTGGAAGGCCGTCGCCCGGCGGAGGGTCTCGGGTCCGAAGTCACCGTCGATGCTCAGCGTGGTGCCGGTCGCGGTCAGCAGCTTCTGCACCTCCAGCACGCAGCCGTCGTGCTCTCCCATGTTCACCACCGGTTGGCAGGCGGGCGATAGCAGGGTCCCGCCGTCCGCGGCGGACTGCCCGGCGCCCCGGCCGGGGGTCGGTCCCCGGCCCGGAAAGCCAGGGAGGATCAGTGAGAGCACGCCCAGCAGGAGCGACAGGACGGCTCCCGCCAGGCCGATCCAGGTACGTCGCCCCAGCCGCGAGCGAGCCGGGGGCGCCCCGGGCTGGTCCACCGGGCCCGCACCCGCCTGCCGCTCAGCGGGAATCGCGGGCGGCGGTTGCGGCTCACCGGCCCTGTTCGCGCCCTGCGGACGCACGCCTGAAGGTTCGGACGGATCCTCCGGATCGGCCAGGACACCGTCACGGCGGTTCCAGGCCCGCGCCGCCGCCCGCCACGGCTCGTCCAGATGGTCCGCGTCCGCCAGGACCAGTGCGCACAGCGCTCGCACCGCCTGTTGAGGCGGCAGCTTCTTGCCGTTGAGGTAGCGCTCCCAGGACGACTTGCTGTACGCCGTCCGCCCCGCCAGCGCCACCAGGCTCAGACCGCTGCGCTCCTTCAGCTCCCTCATGCCCTCCACGAGAAGCCGGGTCTCAGGCTCCAGGCCGCGCGGTAACGGTGTCCTCGACGACACGGCTTTGCACACCCCCGATTCGGTTCGGGACATCCCAGCAGGTCAGGCCCTGGGACGTCCCACGATTTCCCACCTGCCGCCATTCTCTTCCACCGTCCGATGCCGTGGGGGCAGATTGGTGGCATCCCAGCCGGAAGCGACTTGCGGGCCGCCGAACAGGATGAAGGGGAATCATGCCGTCCGCCTCTGAAAACGGCTCTGCCGTGGGCGCGGTCGTCGTGACCGACAGTCGTGCGGTCCCGGGCGCGCCCGTTCCGACCCCCACCGTGGTGCCCATCGCACCGCGGTGACCCGGGCGGAGCAGGCGCCGGGAGTCACATCCGCCCCGCCGGGCGAACCGGCCGGGCGTCACGTTCCGCACGCCGGACTTCCGGCGTGCGGCCATTCACGAGGGGAACAACCGTGCTCAAGCGCATCATCAGCGGCGTTGCCGTGCTCGGTCTCGCGCTCGGCGGGGCGGTCGCCACCGCCTCCACCGCCTCGGCGCAGACCGGGACGGGCTGCAACTACACCAACTCCGAGCCCACCCTGTCGGAGTGGAGCAGCAACGCCGTCGCGGTCCAGCAGCTCCAGTGCGAGCTGAACCGTTCGCTCAGCCCGGCCAGCCACACCCCGCTGACCGTCGACGGCTCCTTCGGCCCGAACACGCTGAACGCCGTCAAGACCTTCCAGGGCTGTGCCGGCGACGGCGTGGACGGGGTCGTCGGCCCGCAGACCTGGGCCTCGCTCGACTCCTGGGCATACTCGCCGAACTACGTCTGCTGACCTGTAATGACACGTGCCCGGCCCGCATCTCGCGGGCCGGGCACACCTCCGTCACCACCCGGGCGTGACGGGTTGTGACAGCAGGGTCCGCAGGCACTCGACCGGGAGGGCAGCCGGTTTGGGCGCCGAGAGGTGCAGCACCTCGTAGCGTTGCGAGGCGCCGCCGCCGTGCGGCTCGTGCGCACCGGCGCACTGCTCAGGCCGCGGCGAGCAGGCCGACGAACGGCATTTTCTGGCACAGCCGCCCCTGCATCGGCTCCGTGGCCGGTCCCACACCGGCACGAAGATCCGCGGGCCGCCTTCGTAATCGGTCGCCCAGGCATCCGCAAACGGGCTTACACGCCCCAGCTTGTCGGGGTTGATCGCGGTACGGATCGTCTGGATCTGTCCGTCGAGCACATCGAGCGCCAGGGGGGGTGAAGCACCCTGCCCTGTCTGACGCATCATCATGGATCTGGAGAACCTTCTGTGAGTACCCTCTTCCCCGCCCGGCGCCGGTTGTCGCTGGGCCTGGCCCTGGCGGCCGTCCTGACGGGCGTCGGCGCGTACACCGCCGCGGCCGCACCCGCCGCGGCCGCGCCGACCCCGATACCCCTGACCTCCTCGGCCTGCCCGGCCGACCTCCAGCAGGGTGAGGCCGACGGCTGCGTCACCCAGCTCCAGCTGGAGCTGAACCTGACCGGTGCCCAGATCGCCGTGGACGGGCAGTTCGGGCCGGCCACCGACACGGCCGTGCGCAACTTCCAGGCCTCGCACGGCCTGAGCGTCGACGGCATCGTGGGTCCGGCCACCAAGTCGGCGCTCGACGCGGCGGCGGCCGCTGCCTCCGGCACCGTCGATCTGCGCACCCAGTGCGGTGACCTGCAGACCGGTGCCAGCGGGGCGTGCGTCTCGACCCTGCAGACGATGCTGAACACGTTCAGCGCGGGCCGCCTCACCGTGGACGGGCAGTTCGGGCCGGCCACCGACACGGCCGTGCGCAACTTCCAGGCCTCGCACGCCCTGACCATCGACGGGGTCGTCGGCGCGGGCACCAAGAACGCCCTCTACACCAGCACCCCCACCCCGCTGCCCAGCGGCGCCATCGACCCCGCCAAGGTCCTCAACGCGGCGAAGTCCTACCTGGGCGTCCCCTACGTGTGGGGCGGCGGCCACTCGCTGCGCGGTGAGGGCCCGGGCCCCTCGCTCGGCACCTGCGACGGCTACAACGGATCGACCCAGCCCTGCCCGGCCGACACTACCGTCGGCCTGGACTGCTCGGGCCTGGTCCGCGCGGCCTACTGGTTCGGCGCCGGCATCGACCTCGCCAACGGCGGCGACACCAACCAGCAGACCCGGGACAGCCACCTCACCTCCATCGCGGAGTCTCAGCGCCAGCCCGGCGACGTCGAGTACTTCGGAACGGACCCGCACACCACCGTGCATGTCGTGCTCTACGCCGGCACCGACCCCACCACCGGCGCGGACATGATGTACGAGGCCAAGGACACGGGCACCAACGTCCACTACGTCACCCTGCACACCGGCGGCTACTGGTACCACGTCACGGCCTGACCGTTCGGGCGTCGCGCCGGTGACGGCAGCCGTCACCCGCGCGACGCCCGACACCATCCGCCCGGGGGCTGTTCGCGCAGGCATTGTCGCCGCCGTGGCCCCAGTAGACGCCGCCGCACGACAGTGGCCTGCTGATGAGCCCCAGCCCGTAGCCGGCGCCGCTGTCCCCGACGGGAACGGCGGGTGCTGATCCGTCCGCCCGTCGACTGCTGAGGGTGCCGTTGCCGGATCCCGCGGCCGGCCGCCGGTTCGCGAGCCCACTCGGTACCGGGGCGGCCGCTACGACGCCGACCCCGGGTGTGTCCAGTGGCAGGCGCCGCCTGCGCCCAGGCGGCCTCGCCGCCCAGACGCCCGCCTGACCAGCGCGCCGGGCCCAGGTCCACGGGTGCCAGCCCCGGCGCCCGACTGGAGCTGAGGCCGACCGGGCCCGCGGCCCGCCGAGAAGCGCTCTCCGCGCCACCGCCGACCGCAACGTTCTACTCACGCCCCGGACCTCGCACAGGATTCCGTGGCATCACCGTGAGGATCCACACGCTGCCCAATGACGGGCCAAGGTTTCAGATGACCGACATGGCGGCCCCTCCGTCGAGCCGGTCAACAAGGATCATCGTTACATCGTCCGCCAAATGGCCTTCGGTGTGGCGGATCAATGCCTGGTGCAGTTGTTCAAGGAACTCCTGAGGGGTGGTGTTGAAGCTGATCGACTCCATGGTCTCCGGCAGAGGGAAGAAGCCGTTGCCAGGGTCGCGGGCTTCGCTCACGCCGTCGGTGTAGAGAAGTAGACGGTCGCCCGGTGTGAACGGATAGCCCTCTGGCGTCTCGGGAGGGCCGGTGACCAGGTCCTCCAGGCCCAGGGGTGGACGCGGCGAGGTGGGCATCAAAGCCTGAGTTCGGCCCTCGTGGAGTACCAGCGGGGGCGGATGGCCGTGGTTGACCAGCTGCACTACGGGTTCGTCGTTCGGCACCTGGGCGATGAGCGCGGTGGTGAATCCCTCCATCAGGGTTTCTTCGGGGAAGGCGCCCGGCACGGCGGCCTCCCGGCGCAGCGCCGCCGCGCAGTGATTCATGACCCCCACGAGGTCGTCCTCATAGTGCACGACCACCCGGAACGCGCCCAGCGCCACCGCGACCGCGCGCATGGCATTGAGCCCCTTGCCGCGGACGTCCCCCACGATCATCCGGACGCCGTACCGCGTCTGCACGGCCTCGTACAGATCACCGCCGACCTGCGCCCCGGTCCCGGCCGCGAGGCACAGGCTGGCCGCCCGCACCGGGCCCAGGCGCTCGGGGACTGGTCGCAGAATGACCTCCTGCGCGCACACGGCGATCCGGCGGATTTGGTCGAACTCGCTCCTCCTGTAGGCACGTACGACGCTACTTGTGCTGAAACCGGCTACGGAGACCAGAGCCAGAGCGAGGAAGTTGGTATAGACCTGCAGGGTTCCCCATGCCTGGTTGTAGGTGGCCGTGGTCACGCTCACCGCCAGTGCGAGAGCCACCGCCAGGGCGGTGCGCTTGGGGTCCATCGTTACCGCCGCCAGCGCCGGCACCGCAGTGAGAAAGGGGCCGGTATAGATGAAGTGGGCAGGGGTGAGCTCGATGATCAGCACGGCCAGCGCGATGACGAACGGCACGCACTGCGCCAGTGCGAGCAGGCCCCTGCTTTGACCGCCCGCTCCTGGTCGAGAGGGTGAGCGGAAGAACGACACCATACATTCAGCCTGCCTCGCAGACGCCCTGGTGGCCTCCTAGGGGACCAGACTCCGCCAAGCGCCTGCACCGGCTTCCTGGACGCCTTCGCGCACCTGGGGGACGACACGAATCGAATGAAGGACCTGACCACCTCGGTGGTCGGCTGCTGGTGTCGGAGGCGTGCAACATCGTCCTGACGCCCGTGGTGAACCCGGGTTGTGGGGCGCTGAGCCGGTCCCGGCTCGTGCACGTGCGCCACCATGGCCCCGGCGCGGGTGGCCGGGCAGTCCGCCGACTACCGCGAGTTGTTCCGCACGAGGGTCCGCGGCAACGACCAGGCCCTGGCAACGACCAGGCCCTGCCAGCCGTGCGCGGCCTCATTGCCCGATTCTCCGCCGCCAGCGGGACCGTCCAGCGCGCCGTACGTGAGCTCCAGGCCGAAGGCTGGTCGTCACCGTCCAGGGCGCGGAGACCGGGCACGTCGCTTCGCCCGTACAGCGCACTCTCTGACCATGGGGGGCGATGTCGAGCTGCCGTGCTCGGTGCCCGGGCGGGAGGAGTACGCTCAGTGGCCAAAGAATCACTCGATCGAGTGATGGATGGCTTCCGGCCTCGGACGGTCCGCGTACTGTCAACGAACCGACCGAAAGCCGGCCGGTGCCGATCGGGTCCTCGGGGAGGGGACAGCGTGGGGAGCAACACGGACTGGATGCTGCACGGATCATGCCGTACGGCGGATCCGGACGAACTGTTCGTCGAGGGGGCGGCGCAGAACCGGGCCAAGGCGGTATGCGCCGGGTGTCCGGTGTTGACGGAGTGTCTGGCGGAAGCGCTGGACTCTCGCATCGAACACGGCGTCTGGGGTGGCATGACGGACCGGGAACGCCGTGCGCTGTTGCGTCGGCGCCCCACCGTGATGTCGTGGCGCGGACTGCTGGAGCAGGCTCGGGCTGAGTACGAGCGTCAGGCTGCCGACGGCCGCACGGAGTTGACTCGAACGGGATGACAGCACGCCGCGCGGTCCAGGCAGAAGCCGGACCCGGTCAGCTGGGACGGGGTGTGTGTGCTGATCGCTGTTGGATCCTGTAGGGGGTGATCGGCGTGAAGTTCCGCCCTCCGGGTGGACGCAGGACCGGTTCGGTAGCCGCGTTTCGGCTGGTGCCAGCCGCTCGCGGTGGGGCTGGGCGGGCTGGGGCGCGGCGGCCCCCGGAAAGGCCGTCGGGCCGCCTTCGCGGGGCCTTGTCGCCTTCGTGGGGCTCTGCCGCCTTCCGCGGGGGCCTGTCGCCTTCGCGGGGCCTTGCTGCTGCCGTTCTCCAGTGCGGCGGGTGCGGGCGGGCAGGGATGGCCTGGAGTGTTTCTCGGAGGGCGCCGGGCCCGGCCGGGTCGGCGCAGGTCGGGCCTGAGCGTGGCGAGCTGGTCGAGTTGCTTGTCGGTGAGTTCGGCTGCCGTTGAGGTGTGTTCACGGGAAGCCGGACGGGTTGATCGCGGTGACACGTTGCCGGACATCGTGGTGACGTGGGCCGTGTCGGCCGGTGTCGTGGTCGCCTTGTCTCCTTCGACCTGTTGATCTCGGTGCCTGGGTCCTCGTCCGGATGCCATCTGCGGCCGCTGCCGCACCCGGTGCGACCTGGGCCTCACGGCTGTTCCCAGCGGTGCTTCGCCGGACTTGTGAAGTGCCGCGAGGGCCTCGATCACCCGTGGCACTTTCGCCCGGATACCCCGGTGGGTATTTGACAGTCGCGCTGCGAGCGAGTTACGTTCGAAGCCAAGATACCTCTGGGGGTATATGGAGGACTGGCGTGACCCGTGAGATCGATCTCGACGCCTTCGCTGCGGCCCGGGCCGCGGGCGGCTTCGTTCCGGGCGTGCGTGAGCCGGAGGAGTACCGGGTGGGGCACGTGCCCGGCGCGGTGCCCGTCCCGCTCGCGGAGCCGCCGGCCCGGCTCGATGTCCCGGCGGACCGGCCGGTGTGCGTGATCTGCGCGAGCGGCGACCGCGGCCTGGTCGCCGCCGGCTGGATGTGTGCCCGCGGCATCGGCGCGGGCTCGGTCGTCGGCGGCACCCGCGGCCGGGCCCGGGCCGGGCGGACCCATGTGGTCACCGGCCCGCGTTCACACTGACCCGCCTGTGCGCCGCCCGGCGCGCCTTCGTCCCTCGGTTCGCCTGAAGCCGTGGCCTGTCGTCGACCGGCCGCAACCTCGCCCTACCTGCTTTCATACCCCACCGGGTATATCGGCCCTGTGTGGATCCCTGATCGGAAGGCTGTTCCTGTGTTCTTCGCCCAGTACTACCTCGACTGCCTCTCCCAGGCGTCGTACATGATCGCCGACGAGTCGACCGGCAAGGCGGTGGTCGTCGACCCGCGCCGGGACATCGGCGAGTACGTGGCCGACGCCCAGGCGCACGGTTTCACCGTCGAGGCTGTCATCAACACCCACTTCCACGCCGACTTCATCGCCGGCCATCTGGAGATGGCCGCCCGCACCGGCGCCTGGATCGGATACGGGCAGCGGGCCGAGACCGAGTACCCGATCCGCCACCTCGCCGACGGCGAGCGGATCAATCTCGGCGAGGTGACCCTGCAGATCATGGAGACCCCCGGTCACACCCCGGAGTCGATCAGCGTCCTGGTCTTCGAACACGCCGCCGACGAGGTCCCCTACGGAGTGCTGACCGGAGACGCGCTGTTCATCGGCGACGTCGGCCGCCCCGACCTGCTCGCCTCGGCCGGCGTCACCGCCGAGGAACTCGGCCGGATGCTCTACCACAGTGTCCAGCAAAGGCTGATGGGCCTGCCCGACGAGGTGCGGGTCTTCCCCGCCCACGGAGCGGGCTCGGCCTGCGGCAAGAACCTCTCCACCGAGAAGCAGTCCACCATCGGCGCCCAGCGCGCCACCAACTACGCCTGCCGGCCCATGAGCGAGGACGAGTTCGTCACCGTCGTCACCGCCGGACAGCCCACCGCACCCGGCTACTTCGCCTACGACGCCACCCTCAACCGCCAGGAACGCGACCTGTTCGACCCCACCGCCGCGCCCCGCCCGCTGTCGGCGGAGGAGTTTTGCGCCGAGCGCGCGGCCGGTGCGGTGGTGGTGGATGCCCGCAGCCCGCAGGAGTTCGGCACCGGCCACGTGCGCGGCGCGATCAACATCCCCGCCGACGGCCGCTTCGCCGAACAGGCCGGCACCGTCCTGCCCCCCGACAGCCGCATCCTGGCCATCGTCCCGCAGAACCGCGAGGAGGAGATCACCACCCGCCTCGCCCGCATCGGCTTCGACCACGTGGCCGGCTACCTGCTGGGCCCCGACGACGCCCTCGCCGCCATGCCCGACCAGGTCACCCCGGCCAGCCGCCTGACCGCCGACCAACTGCGCACCGCCCTGGCCGGCGACCAGCCCCCGGTGGTCCTGGACGTCCGCAACTGCTCCGAACGCGCGGGCGGCCACATCGACGGCTCGCTGCACATCGCGCTGGGCGAACTGCCCCACCGCCTGGACGAGATCCCCACCGGCCGCCCCCTGGTCCTGCACTGCGCCGGCGGCCACCGCTCCTCCATCGCCGCCAGCCTGCTGCGCCACCACGGCTTCGAGGACGTCTCCGACATCCTCGGCGGCTACGGCGCCTGGGCACTGCTCACCGAACCCACCAGCGTCTGACCGACCCCCCAGACACCGGGACCCGGCGCGGAGGCCGACCGTCATCAGCCCTCCGCGCCGGCCCCGGCCCCCAATCCAGGTCGCGGCCCCAAGTCGGGTCCTGGCCCCCGAACCAACGGTGTCCGACGCGAGCACCCCCACCGCCCCGCCGGACACCCGCGCCCAACCACACCCCGACATATACCCGGGTGGGTATTCAGCCCGCCCGGAGAACCGACACCGGAGACGACATGACCACCGCCACCCGCACCCCCGCCGGAATCGACGCCGCCGCCCTGAGCGGACTCACCAAGGACGGCAGCGGCCCGCGCCTGCTGGACGTGCGTACTCCCGGCGAGTTCCACACCGTCCACATCCCCGGCGCCTACAACGTGCCCCTGGACACCCTGCGCGAGCACCGCGCCGAGCTGCTCCACCACCTCGACGAGGACACCGTCCTGATCTGCCGCTCCGGCGCCCGCGCCGCCCAGGCCGAGCAGGCCCTCGCCGACGCCGGACTGCCCAACCTGCGCGTCCTACAGGGCGGCATGGTCGCCTGGGAAGCGGCCGGCGGCCCGGTCACCCGCGGAGCGGCCCGCTGGGAACTGGAACGCCAGGTGAGGCTGATCGCCGGTTCGATCGTGCTCGTCTCCGGCCTGGCCGGCCTCGCGGTCCCGGGCCTGCACCTGATCGGCACCGCCGTCGGAGCCGGCCTCACCTTCGCCGCCCTCACCAACACCTGCGCGATGGGCATGCTGCTTGCCAAGCTCCCCTACAACCGCGGCCCGCGCACCGACGTCAACTCGGTGATCGCCGCCCTCCGGAGCCGGCCGTGATCGCTCTCGCCATCGCGGCCTCGCTGCTGATCGGAGTCCTCCTCGGAATCCTGGGCGGCGGCGGATCCATGCTCACCGTCCCGATCCTGGTCTACCTGGCCGGCCAGGACACCAAGCAGGCCATCACCACCTCCCTGTTCGTTGTTGGTGTCACCAGCATCGCCGGCCTGATCTCCCACGCCCGCGCGGGCCGGGTGCGCTGGCGCACCGGGACACTGTTCGGCCTGGCGGGCATGGTCGGCGCCTACGCCGGCGCACGAGTGGCCGCACACATCCCCGACACCGTGCTGCTGATCGCGTTCGCGCTCATGATGCTCGCCACCGCGGCCGCGATGCTCCGCGGCCCCCGCAAGACCACCCAGCAGGCGCACCGCGAACTCCCGCTCCACCGCCTGCTCCTGCAGGGCCTCGTCGTGGGCGCGGTCACCGGCATCCTCGGCGCCGGCGGCGGTTTCCTCATCGTGCCCGCGCTGGCCTTGCTGGCCGGCCTGCCGATAGGCATCGCCATCGGCACCTCGCTCCTGGTCATCGCCATGAACTCCATCGCCGGACTGGCCGGACACATTTGCGGCGCCCACCTCGACTGGCACCTGGCCCTCGCCGCCACCGCCGCCGCCGTCCTCGGCAGCCTCATCGGCGGTCGCTACGCCGGACGCATCCCCCAGCACACCCTGCGCACCGGCTTCGGCTGGTTCGTTGTCGCCATGGGCCTGTTCGTCCTCGGCCGCCAGACCGGCCCGGCCGTCCTGACCGCCGTCCCCGCGATCGCGGCCTGGCCACTGCTCCAGCGCAGGCGCGCACACCGCACCGAAAACCCACCCGCACAAAGGGCGACGGCGCCGACCCCAGAGCCCGCCACCCGCCACTGACCACGCCATATACCCACTGGGGTACCCTGATCAGCAGCCGGCACGAGCCAGGAGGAAACCGGTGAAGGTCGGCGCCACGGATCAGACGATCGCGAGGTGGGTCACCGTTGATCCGCCGTTCCTGACTTCCGCAGTTGGTGGGCATTCGGGAGGGTCGGAAGCGGGGCTTGAGCTGCGGAAACGTCGAGAACGTGACCGTGAGGGCGTGTGCCCAC
>NZ_JBSFJV010000116.1:0-22227 GCF_053598235.1 Kitasatospora sp. NPDC001159 | reverse complement strand
AACCGCAACACCCTCGCACCCGGCGAACTCCTGCGCCGCATCAAGATTCCGGCGAGCGCCCTGCGGAAACGCACCGTGTACCGCCCCAGCGCGCCGTCAGGGACGGCAGCCCGTGGAACGACCTCGCCGACTGTGCGCGGGCGTGGTCCGCGCACATGCTCACCGCCGTCATGGACCGGGCCGTTTCGCGCGGCCACCAGGTGACGGTCCGGCCGGTTTCCTGCAAGCCAGCGGCCCCGACCCCGACCCGGTCGCGCTCGGCGCCTCACGGCGAAGGGGCTGAGTCTCACCGACACAGCCATCGGGCGCTGACGCGCTCGGCACGGCCCCGCTGCACAGGGCACTGCGGGCGGCGCGCGGTCTGGCCGCGCCGCAGATCGCAGGAACGGCCAGACCATCTGTCTCAGCGGGACGGCGCAGCGGTTGCCGTGTGCGGTGGAGCGGACAGGATCCGGGCCCGGTCCGCTGGGGTCGTAGATGCCGGGCGGGAGTCCGGCGCGGCCGCCGTCATGCCTCCAGCATCAGTTGCAGCAGCTCGCGCAGGGACTCGCGTTGCTCCGTGGTGAGCCGGTCCAGCGGGGCGGCGGCGAAGGGCATGCGGGCGCGGAGGTCGGCGATGACGGTGCGGCCGGCCGTGGTGGCGGCGACGAGCTTGACGCGCCGGTCGTCCGGGGCGGAAGTGCGCTCGACCAGGTCGCGGGAGACCAGGCGGTCGATGATCGGGGTGACGTTGGAGGGCTCTGCGTGCAGGCGGTCGGCGATGCGGCGCATCGGGACCGCTTCCTCGGCGGCGAGCAGTGCCTTGGCCTGGAGCGGGGTCAGCTCGTGGGCGGTGGCGGCGGCCTCGGACTCCTGTGCGTAGCGGCGGTTGACGGCCGCGAAGAGGCCGATGACCTCCTCGGTCAGCTCATCCGATGACTTGGGCATGAGGTCGAGTCTACCGATGTGCTTGACAAAGTGAAATATCGTTCTCCATAGTTATGAAGCGCAGTAGTTATGAGACATAAGTAAAGGGGCTTTGACCATGAGCACCAAGACCGTCCTGATCACCGGCACCTCCTCTGGCATCGGCCTGGCCGCCGCCGTCGCCGCCGCGTGCAGCGGCTGGCGCGTCGTCGCCACCATGCGCGACACCGCCAAGGCGGGCGCGCTGCTCGCGGCGGCGCAGGAGGCCGGGGTGGCCGTCGAGGTCCGCGCGCTGGATGTGACCGACCCGGCCTCGGTCGAGGCGTGCCTGGCTGGCCTCGACTGTCTGGACGCGCTGGTCAACAACGCCGGCGCGGGCCACCTCGGCACCCTGGAGCAGGAGAGCGTCGAGGACGTGCGCGCCGTCATGGAGGTCAACTTCTTCGGCGTCCTCAACGTCACCAAGGCGGCTCTGCCCCTGCTGCGGGCGAGCAAGGGCCGCGTGGTGACCGTGACCAGCGTCGGCGGAGTGATCGGCCAGCCGTTCAACGAGGCGTACTGCGCGGCCAAGTTCGCCGTCGAGGGCTTCATGGAGTCCCTCGCCCCGGTCGCGGCCACCACCGGTGTGTCCGTCAGTGTGGTCGAGCCGGGCGCGGTGGCCAGTGAGTTCGTCAGCAACGTGGGCGGACGCGACACCGCGCTGGAGCAGGCCGGCCCGTACGCGCCCGCGCTGACCGCCTACCTGGCCCGGGCCCGCGACGCCTTCGCCGCCGCGCAGACGCCGCAGGGCGCGGCCGCGACCATCGTCGAACTGCTGGAGGCCCAGCAGCCCGCCTTCCGGGTGCAGACCTCGGATGCCGCGCGCGCGTTCACCGCCGTGAAGCTCACGGACGGCGACGGCTCGGCCGTCCAGACGCTGACCAGCGCGTGGATCGCCTAGAGCATCAGCGCGAAGAAACCGCTACCGGGCCCAGCGCGTTCACCACGCCGACCCAGCCGGCCCGTATCCCACCACACCCAGGAGATGTTCACCTTGTCCCGCACAGACCTGTCGCCCGTCGAAGAGAACGTGAAGCAGTGGTTCGAGCGGTATGCGATGACCTTCATCGAGCTCGCGGGTTCCGGCGCGACCGATGCGACCCCGCTGCTCGAGTACTTCGCGGTCCCCCTCACGATGACCACCCCCACCGCCCACCTGACCGTCACCACGACGGAGCACCTGACCGCGGCACTCGGCCAGGAAATCCTGGCACTGCGCGAAGCCGACTACGGCAGCAGCCAGGCGCGCGACCAGGTGGTTCGCGCGCTCAACGACCGGTCGGCGCTCATCGAGGTGACCTGGGCCCGGTACACCCGGGCGGGCAGCGAGTTCCAGCGCACCCGGGTCCTCTACCTGGTCGCACGGACCGCAGAAGGCTGGCGCACCACCGCCGCGTCGGTCCTCGCCCCCTGAGCGGCCCCAGCCTCGGCAACATCGAGCTGTGTGCGTCGCTGGCGCTGAAGGCCTGTGTCGTTTTCCACTGAAGGTTCTGTGTCGCCTGGGATGGCCTGCGGGTGGCCGTCCGCCGGCTGGAGTTCTTCCGGGTTTCAGTGTGGCGCGCCAGCTGAAACCTCGGGCCGTCTGATTGCACTGGTTCGGGGGCTGTGGAGCGGCGTGTCGGAACGATCGCCGTCCGGGCGGACAACTACGCCGCAGACAGGGCCGGGGTTGGCACGGGCTCTTCTCTACAGTCCGGGTGTCTCATGAGGCACAGGACCTGGTCGCGGGTGGTCGACCTGCGGGTGCCTGTTGGGCTGGGGGACATTGCGATGCCACGGTCCTGATGCCGCGATGAACAGCGCACCGGGTTGACGGCTGGACGTCCGCCGCCTGCTCAATGCCGACCAGCACGCTGCCCGGTGGGCGGCCCGGATGCGCGTCTGGTCTCGGGCTGCAACGGGCTCCTGCAGTGACGCGTTCGCCACCTCCATGGGACGTTCTACACGCCGCCCCGCAGTGCCGGCCATGAGACCTCGCGTCGGATCGTGCCCTGCCGTTCGGGCCTGGTGTGACATCGAGATAATGATCTTGGATGCTGGTGCTGGGCGAGGGGCGGGCGGGGTGCGGATCAACGTTCTGGGGCCGCTTCAGGTCGTGCGGGGTGAGGGCGGGGCGGCCATCGAGGTCGGCGGGGCGCGGCTTCGGCTGCTGCTGGTCCGGCTGGCTCTCGACCCTGGGCGCGTGGTCACCCGTGAGCGTCTGGTGGACGACCTCTGGGGAGACACCCCGCCGGAGGAGCCGGCCGGCGCCCTGCAGTCCCTGGTTTCCAGGCTGCGCCGGGCGCTGGGCGTCGACCGGACCGTGATCGGCTCGCACCCTGCCGGGTACCTGCTCGACCTGCCCCGGGGGAGCGTGGACGCCTGGGACTTCGAGCAGCGGGTGGCGGCGGGGCGGGCGGCGCTGGCGGCGGGCGGGTTCGCCGAGGCGGTCGCTCTGTTGGGCGGCGCCCTGGAACTCTGGCGGGGAACGCCGTTCGCGGACGCCGAAGGCGTTGGGTTCACCGCGGCGTCGGCGGCCCGGCTGGCGGAGCTGCGACTGTCGGCGGTCGAGGAGCGGGCTGACGCTCTCCTCGCGCTCGGCGGGCCCGACACGCTGCCGCGGCTGGTCGCCGAGCTCACCGGGCTCTGCGTCGCGCACCCGCTGCGCGAGCGGGCCGCCGTCAGGCTGATGCGCGCGCTCCATGCGGACGGGCAACAGGCGGCGGCGCTGGAGGTTTTCGAGCGTACCCGGCGGGCCCTGGCCGAGGAACTGGGGGCCGACCCGTCCGCCGAGCTGCGGGACGTCCACCTGCGTGTGCTGTCCGGCGCGCAGTCGCCTACGCCGAGGCCGGCCCCGGCTTCCACCGGGAACCTGGTCAGGCGTGCGGCACTGCCCACCTGGCTCACCGGTCTGGTCGGCCGCGACGAGGCGCTGGCGGCGGTTCGGGAGCGCCTGCACCGGTCCCGCCTGGTGACGCTGACCGGGCCGGGCGGTGTCGGCAAGACCCGGTTGGCGGTTGCGGCCGCGACGGCCGCACCGCCCGCAACAGACGTACGGCTCGCCGAACTCGCGGGCGTCGACGGGCCGCACGGGGTGACCCAGGTCGTCCTGGCTGCCGTCTGCCGCCCGGCGGACGCCGGGGTGCTGGCCGGTGGCCTGCCCGCCGGCGATCAGGCCGGGGATCCCGTCGACCGGATCGTCCGGGCCCTGGAGGGTCGTGAGGTCCTGCTCGTCCTGGACAACTGCGAGCACCTGATCGAGGATGCGGCCCGGTTGGCCCATCGCCTGCTGGCTTCGGCGCCCCGGCTCACTGTGCTGGCCACCAGTCGCGAACCGCTCGGTGTCACCGGCGAGGCGCTCTGGCCGGTGGCGCCGCTCGCCGTGCCCGAACCCGGCGGCACCGCCCGGGAGGCACTCGCGCACCCGGCCGTCGCACTCTTCGCGGAGCGGGCTGCCGCAGCCTGCCCCGGATTCACCCTGGACCACGACACCGTCGAGCCGGTCGTCCGGATCTGCCGGGAGCTGGACGGCTTGCCACTGGCCCTCGAACTGGCGGCGGCCCGGCTGCGCGTCCTGAGCCCCGGGCAGGTCGCGGCGCGGCTGCACGACCGGCTCCGGCTGCTGGACCGCGGCTCACGCACCGCTCCCGACCGGCACCGCACGCTGCGCGCCGTGGTCGACTGGAGCTGGGAACTGCTCGACGAGGACGAGCGCGTCCTGCTGCGACGGCTCTCCGTGTTCTCCGGCGGGGCGACCCTCCCCGACGCACACCTGGTCTGCGCCGGGGACTGGCCGGGCGGGCCGGTGCCCGATCCGACGGTCGTGGAGGACCTGCTGGCGTCCCTGGTCGACAAGTCCCTGGTCACGGCCGGCGGCCGGGAGACCGGGACGGTGCGGTACCGGCTGCTGGAGACGGTCCGCGCGTACGCGGCCGAACGGCTCGTCGAGGCCGGCGAGGACGGCCGAACCGGCGCCGCCCACCTGCGCTGTTTCGTCGAGCTCGCCGAGAACGCCGAACCCCGGCTACGTACGGGCGGCCAGATCGGGTGGCTGGCCCGGCTCGACGTGGAACAGGGCAACCTGGACGCGGCGCTGCGCAGGGCGCTCGCCGTCGGCCCACCGGAGCACGCGCTGCGGCTGGCGGCCGCCCGGGCCTGGCCCTGGCTGATGCGTGGTCAGGGTCGTGAGGCCGGTGAGTGGACGTCGACCGTCCTCGCGGCCCACGGCTACACGCCGCCGCCCGGTGCGGAGCAGGCACACGCCCTGTGCGTGATCCTGGCACAGCTCACCGCCCCGCTCCGGGAGACCGGTGGCGCCGTGATTCCGCCGGAGGCGATGGGCGCGGCGCTGGTCACGGCGCAGCAGGCCGATCACCCGGTCGCCCTGGCCGCCGCGCTGCTGCTCGCCATGGCGGGCCCGCCGGACGCGGTGGGTGCGACGGCGGAGCGGTTCGGCGAGCATCCCGACCGGTGGATGCGGGCCGCTGCCCATCTGGTGCTCGGCCGGATCGAGTTGGGCGCGGGCCGGATCGAGCACGCCGAGCACTGCCTGCGGACCGCGGTGGACGGTTTCCACGTCCTGGACGACCGTTGGGGGCTGGCCATGGCGCTGGTCACGCTGGCCGCGCTGCTGTCCGTCACCGGCGCGGCCGACGAGGCGCTCGCGGCGCTGACGGAGGCCGGTGAACGGGACGCCGAGATGGGCGGTTCCGGCGAGGCGCCGCTGTCACTGCTGCTGTCGGGCCGACTGCGGGCGCGCTGCGGCGAACCGGCCGCGGCCCGGGCCGACCTGGAGCGTGCGCTGGCCGCGGCCGAACGTGCCCGGGACCCGCACCTGCAGGCCGCCGCCCGCTACGCGCTCGGTGAACTCGCGCGGCGCGACGGGGACTTGGAGGCGGCGCTGCACGGCCAGCAGGAGACGCTGCGGCGGCTGGAGCGGCTGCCCGCGACCGGCCCCAGCGCCCCGGCGCGGCTGCACCTGCTCGCCCTGTTGCACACCAGCCTGGCCCGGACCCAGCAGCGGCGCGGCGCGCCGGACGCGGCCGGCCCGCTGCACCGCCGTGCCCTGGAGCTGGCCGCGGACAGCGGCGACCAGCCGGTGCGGGCGGACGTACTGGAGGGGTTCGCCGAGCACTGCCTCGCGCTCGGCGAGGCGGCGCGCGGTGCGGCGGCGCTGGGCGCGGCGTACAGCCTGCGCGGGGCCCACGACGCGGGCGATCCGGAGCTGCGGGCCGTCCTGGACGGCTGCGCCGAGGCCCTCGGGGAGGTCGGTTTCCGGGTTGCCTGGGAGCGCGGCCGGGCGTTGTCGCGACCTGAGTCGCTGGCCCTGGAGGCGGGCTGACGGCCCTCCGGAGTACGTCGGCCGGGTGTGTTCCTGCCGCGCCACCCGGGGTGGGTGGTGCGGCAGGGCGGATGCGCGATCAGCCGCTGAACGGCGGGCGGGTGGGTGCGCAGACCGTGCCGGGGGCGGGGAGGACGCCGTTGACCAGGTAGCGGGTCTCGTGCCGGGCGGCACAGGCGCTGGGGTTGGCCAGCACGGTGTGGCCGTAGCCGTCGACGGTCAGCAGCTCCGCACGGGCGAGCGAGCGGGCCATCGCGCGGGACCCTTCGTAGGGCATGGCCGGGTCACCGGTGTTGGCGACGACCAGGATCGGTCGGGCGGTCGGACGGTTCCAGGGGCCGTCGTACCGGTCGCGGTCCCGGGCGGGCCAGTCGGCGCAGCGCTCGTCGGCCCAGGCGAAGTACGGGCCGGCCTCGCCGGAGCGGGCTCGGGCGAACGCGGCCAGGGCGGGGTAGTCGGCCCGGGCCGGCGGGTTGGCGCTGTCCGAGCACGCCACCGCGAGCGCCTGGTCCGGCGACTGGTGGAGGACGGGCGGCAGCGGTGCGGTCGGCGTGGCAGGCGCCTCGGTGGCGGCCCAGAGTGCCTGGAGCGTCGTGCCGAGCCGGCTCCAGCCGGTGTCGGGAAGGCCCGGGACGGGGTTCGCGGCGTAGAGCGAGGGGATCGTCGCCTCCAGGGCCGAGCCGGCGGTGAAGGTCATGCCGTTGACCGCGACCGGCCGGGTGCGCAGCCGCTGGAGCAGTTCGCCGTACCTGGCCCGGGTGGCGGCGGCCGTCCCGGTGGAGAAGGCGCAGGCCCGGGAACCGACCTGGCCGCACTGGTCGAGGAAGGCGTCGAGGATGCGGTCGGCGGCCACGTCGCTGCCGTTGCGCAGCAGGGTGCCCATGGTGGCGGCCTGTCCCCCGTGGCCGGTCGACCAGGCCAGCGGGTCCGGTGCGCTGTCGAGGACCATGGCACGGACCCGGCCGGGGAACAGGTTGGCGTAGGTGGCGCCTAGGTAGGTGCCGTACGAGGTGCCCAGGTAGGTGAGCCGCCGGTCGCCGACCGCCCGGCGGAGCAGGTCCATGTCCCGGGCCACGTTCGCGGTGGAGATGTGCGGCAGCAGGGCGGGGTTGCGGGCCGCGCACTGCCGGGCGAGGCGCTGGTAGGCGTCGGCCCAGGCCTTCTGCTGGTCCGCGCCCTCGGGATAGCCGGCTGCGGTGCCGGCCAGCAGGGCCTGCTCGTCCGCCGGCTTGTCGAAGCACTGGACGGGAGCGCTGCCGCCGGTGCCGCGCGGGTCGAAGCTGACGATGTCGAAGCGCTTGCGCACCTCCTCGGGGAACTGGCCGAGCATCATGCGCAGGGCCACGGTGCCGGGCACGGCTGGGCCACCGGGGTTGTAGAACAGCGAGCCGATCCGGTGCGCCTGGTCGTCCGCCGGGTGCCGGATGACGGAGAGGTCGAGACTGGCGCCGCGCGGGTCGTGGTGGTCGAGCGGGACGCGGGCGGTCGCGCACTCGAAGCCGTCCGCGCACTTCGCCCACCTGAGTCGCGGCACCGGGGCGGCGTCCGGCGCGGCCACGGCGGTCGCCGGACATGCGGCGGCCAGCAGCGCGGCCGCGGCGACGCCCGCGCCAAGCCTCCACGACGCCGCCAAGCGTCGGGCTGCGGTGCGGGACGCCTTGGGCCGGCGCGGGCCTGCCGCGGGGCCGGTGGGAGGGACGGTACGAATCACGCGAGTGCCCTTTCGTCAACGGGCCGGGCAGTCGTGCGCGCTCCTCGGTCGCGGCGTACCCGCCCGGCACGTCCGACGGTTGCGCATGTCGCTGGCAGACCGCTGGCAGACCGCTGGCAGCGGCTCGGGCGCCGTCCGGCAGCGAGGTGGGAGGCGTTCCACCGCCAACTGGCCCGTTGGCTCGGCGCCTCCGCTGCGGCCTGGCGCGAGACCGCGTCGGCGGCGCGTGAACGGGTGTGAGAGGCATCTGCAATCCCCGCACTCGACAGATCAACCCGATGTGCGTCGTCGAATCGGACGGCGGGTTGGGAACCTCCGAACCAGCCAATACCCATATGTTGGGAACCCTGTTCTTTCGGGACGCTGACCGGATTCTTTCGGTGTTCTGCTGCTCCGCCACCGGCATATCGATGTGCTTCCTCCGTCCAGCGGGAAGCGTTGATCAGGCACGGTGGCGCGGTGTGCCGAGATGAACTGTGCGGGCCACCGAGAACATTACGCCTCCCCACCGACAATTCACGGTTCTGAGGGTTTCACCGCTTGCGGCGCCCCATTTCCACCTGATGATCTTTGGCCCTCACAGCGGTGCCGAGCGTCGGCCCTCCAGCCGGAATGCGCGAAAGAAAAGGGAACCCTCAGTTGCCAGACCGAAGGCCCACTCAGGAGAGTGCCGAGCGCCGAGCAGCCGGGCGGCGCAGCGCCCCTCCCGGGGCAGACGACCGTCGAGGAGCTCGCGGCCGCATACGACCAGGAGCGGCCGATGCGCCTGCTCTCCCCGCGCGTCATGGCCGCGGTGTCGTTCGCCTGCGCTGGCCTGTCGGCGTTCGTGTTGCTCGCGGTGTTCTTCCCGTCGGCCAAGGGCACCCAGTACTACCTCACCGTCTTCCTCGCGGCGACGCTGCCGCTCACCTTCCTCACCCACCGCGGCACCCTGGGGATACCCACACTGCGGGTCCCTGCGAGATGGCGACGGCGCACCGCCGGTGGGACCAGGCCCGATCCGACGGACCGCTCCCGACGTCCGGATGACCCCGGCCCGCTCGACTGGCTGCTGGCCTCTGTCGCGCTCGCGGTGTGTCTCTACCCGCTCATCGACTTCGACGGCTTCCTGGAACGGCGCCAGCTTCCCACCGCGGCTGGCCTCCGGCGGCCGCCGCCAACGCGGCCACCGGAGGCTGAAATCCTCGCTGTTCCGGATGAAAGGAAACACCCCTCGATGAAGCACATCCTCACCGAGGCCCGTCGCCTGACGCGTGTCCGTGGCCGCACCGGGCGCCTGGCCGCGGTGGCTCTCGCCGTGGTCTTCACCACGGCGGGCTGCGGCGGAAAGCAGACCGACGGCTCCGCCACCCACTCCGGAGGTGCGGGTGGCAGGCTTACGATCGCGACCGGCAACACCACCGGTGTCTACTACCAGCTGGGCGGCGGCCTGGCGCAGCAGATCTCGGACCACATCCCCGGCTACCGGGCGACCGCGACGGCGACCGGCGCTTCCGTCCAGAACATCCAGGGCGTGGTCTCCGGCAGCTACGACATCGCCTTCTCGCTGCTGGACACCGCCAGTGACGCCGTCGCCGGCGCGGGCTCCTTCAGCCAGCCGCAGCCCGTGGAAGCACTGGCGCGGCTCTACCCGAACTACACCCAGGTGATCGTCCGGGCGGACTCCGGCATCACCTCGGTCGCCGACATGAAGGGGAAGCGGATCTCCACCGGTTCGCCCGGCTCCGGTACGGAGGTGATCGCCCATCGGATCCTGGAGGCGGCCGGGCTCCACTACGACAAGGACGTCCAGGCGCAACGGCTCGGCCTGCCGGAGACGGTCGACGCGATGAAGGACGGCACCGTGGACGCTCTCTTCTGGTCGGGCGGGCTGCCGACGGGAGGCATCACCGACCTCACCACCGGTCTCAAGGAGAAGGTCCGGTTCCTGGACGTCAGCCCCCAACTGGGTGCGCTGCAGCAGTACGGCCAGGTCTACCAGCCGGGCCTCATACCGGTCTCGGTCTACAAGCAGGCGGCCGACGTGCCGACCGTCGTGGTGCCCAACGTGCTGGTGGTCAAGAAGGGCTTCGACCCGGTCCTGGCCGGAAAGATCGTCGGCCTGATCATCGACCGGCGTTCCGAACTGGAGCACGTGAACCCGGCGGCCACGGAGATCGGTGTCGAGAGCGCGGCCCTGACCGGCTCGGTTCCGCTCAACACCGGTGCCAGGCAAGCGCTGTCCGCCCGCTAGGGTTCGGCGGGCCGCTAGATGGAAACGCCGTTCGAAAGCAACAGAAAAATGCCACTGTCCGCCAACTTCGAGGCGGTCTTTCCGTATCGCGAGCGGCAGCGGCGTCTGTCGATGGGAGCAGAGGCCCGGTCGACCGGCCATGGCGGGATCAGGATGGTCGCCCAGGCCGCCGGTGTCCGCGACGCCACCGTGTCACTGGAGGGAAGTGAACTCGACTTCGGACAAGGCCGGTTGGGACACGCGCGATCGGCCCCCGAGATGCCGACGGGGAAGCCGCGGACCGTGTCCGGTGTGGCGATCGGAGCGCATGGCAGTTCGGGGTCATCCGCCGTGGGCGGCGTTCCGGGTACGCCCTTGTGCGTCGGCGGCCGGTGACGTGAATCACAGGACAGCATCGGTTCGTTGGTCGAACGACGGGGCGCAGCGGTGCGTAACTCCTCCCGACCCCCGTGCCGACAGCCATCACCACCGGAAGGCCCGACACCGTGCGCGCCGTGAGCAGGATGGATCTGCTTGTTCACGCTCGTTTCCCCGTCCGTCCTGCTCGGCGGGACGGCGTCGGGCACGGATGTGCGTGTGAACCCCCGTCAACCGTGGACCCCTTGATCCCCGATAACAGGAGCCGATTGCCGTGACGACGAAATCCGCCACCGAGTCCTACCGTGCCGCGCGGGACGCGCTGCTCCGGATGGCCGGCGGCCAGGAGAGTGCGCTGGAGGAGTTCCACTGGCCCGCGATCGAGGGGAGGTTCAACTGGGCCGTTGACTGGTTCGACGTCGTCGCCCGCGGCAATGACGCGACCGCGTTGTGGATCGTCGAGGAGGACGGTCGTGAGGCGCGGTACAGCTTCGACGATCTCGCCCGACGCTCCGACCAGGTGGCCCACCACCTCGCTGCCCACGGCGTGCGGCAGGGCGATCGGGTGCTGCTGATGCTCGGCAACCAGGTCGAACTGTGGGAGTCGATGCTCGCCGTGATGAAGCTGGGCGCGGTCATCATGCCGACGACCACCGCCCTGGGCGCCGCCGACCTGGTGGACCGGATCGGGCGGGCCGGTGCCCGCCACGTCGTCGCCAACGCCGCGGACACCGCCAAGTTCGAGGAGGTTTCCGGCCCGTACTCGCGCATCGCGGTCGGTGATCCGGTGGCGGGCTGGGCCTGCTACGACGAGGCGTACCGCATCGACGCGCCGGCGCCGTTCGAGGCGCGGACCTCGACCGAGGACCCGCTCTTGGTCTACTTCACCTCCGGTACCACCAGCCGGCCGAAGATGGTCGAGCACTCCCAGGTGTCGTACCCCGTCGGGCACCTGACGACGATGCACTGGATCGGTCTGCGCCCCGGCGACGTCCATCTGAACATCAGCTCTCCCGGCTGGGCCAAGCACGCCTGGAGCTGCTTCTTCGCGCCGTGGATCGCCGAGGCCACGATCTTCGTCTTCAACTACACGCGCTTCGACGCCGCTCGCCTGGTCGAGCAGCTGCACCGGGCCGAGGTCACCACCTTCTGCGCCCCGCCGACCGTGTGGCGGATGCTGATCCAGACGGATCTGTCGGCCGGAGCGGGCTCGCTGCGCGAGCTCGTCGCAGCGGGGGAGCCGCTGAATCCGGAGGTCATCGCCCGGATCGAACGGTCCTGGGGGCTGACCATCAGGGACGGTTTCGGGCAGACCGAGACCACCCTGCTCGTCGGCAACACGCCGGGATCCCCGGTCAGGCCCGGGTCGATGGGCCGCCCGCTGCCGGGAGTCCCCGTGGTGCTGGTCGATCCGGTCCGCGGAATGCCCGCGGACGAGGGCGAGATCTGCCTTGACCTCGCCGCGCACCCGCTCAATCTGATGACCGGCTACCTCGGGGACCCGGAGCGCAACGCGGAGGTGACGGCCGGCGGCTACTACCGCACCGGTGACGTGGCCGTGCGGGACGCCGAGGGCCGGATCACCTACATAGGCCGCAGCGACGACGTCTTCAAGGCCTCGGACTACAAGATCTCGCCGTTCGAGCTGGAGAGCGTGCTGATCGAGCACCCGGCCGTTGCCGAAGCCGCCGTGGTGCCCGCCCCGGACCCGCTGCGCCTGGCCGTTCCGAAGGCGTACGTCGCGCTCGCGCCGGGCTGGGAGCCCAGCCGGGAGACCGCACTGGTCGTCCTGCGGTACGCGCGCGAGAACCTGGCGCCGTACCTGCGGGTGCGCCGGGTCGAGTTCTTCGACCTGCCCAAGACCATCTCCGGCAAGATCCGCCGCGTCGAACTCCGGGCGCGCGAGCGGGAGGCGGCGGACGCGGGCGCGGCCCTCGGCCGGGAGTGGCGCGACGACCAGTTCCCCGAACTGCGGGCCTGACCGGCCGAACCGCGGCGCCGGCCCGTGATGGACGCGCCGCGCCCGGATACCGGTCAACTCGCGGGGCCTGTACGCCCCGGGTGGCCCGGGTGCCGTCAGCGGCTCGCCCTTGGCGAGCAGGGCTGCCCGGAGGCGTCGGCGCGGTCCGTCAGTCGCTTGACGGCCTCGTCCGGCAGCGCGTCCTCCGCCGGTTGGACGACCGGCTTCTGCGTCCTGCCCGCGATGGCCTGTCCGTCCCGCCTGGCCAGATGCCGACCCGGGCGGCCATAGCGCCACCAGATGGGCCCGAGCGGCCGTGCTCGGCCAGGAGTTCCAGGGTGGTCGCGACGACGGGCACCGCGTCGTGGTACTCGCGCCAGCCGTCCCCGTCGTTGTCGTGTCGCGTGATCGCCCACCAGCTACCGACCCAGCAGTCCGCGGACAGGCCGGCCACCGCCTCCTGGCGGTTGGCCAGCGTGATGGATCCGGCGTCGGTGACGACCAGGCCGACCGGCGGGTACCCGGCGCGGGTGTGGCCGGGGTAGGCCCGGCGCCACCAGTGCACCGTCCGGTCAGCTGGCTCACTGCTCGGATTCAGCAGCAGCTGCCAGCCGGAGCCGCCTGGGCTGGGGCACCGATGCCGATAGCGACCGCGACAGGTTCGACGGCAGGGGCTGCACAGCAGCCGCCGCCCGTGTCCTGCTGGGCGTCGGACTGGTCGAAGAGGCCGGCGCCGCCGCAGACGCCGGTCTCGGGCAGGCTCAGCTCGACACGGGCGGCGGCCCCGTGGTCGCCGGCGAGATGGGCGGCGACGGAGCGGACCTGCTCGTAGCCGGTCATGGCGAGGAAGGTCGGGGCGCGCCCGTAGGACTTCATGCCGACCAGGTGGACGCCCTGCTCGGGGTGGGAGAGCTCGCTGGCGCCGTGGGGGTAGACGGTGCCGCAGGAGTGCTGGTTGGGGTCGATCAGCGGGGCGAGCGCGGTCGGGGCCTGGAGACGTTCGTCCAGGCCGAGCCGCAGCTCGGACAGGAAGGACAGGTCGGGGCGCAGGCCGGTCAGGACGACGATCTCGTCCAGGTCCTCGGCGCGGTGGCCGTCCTCGGAGACGAGGGCGAGCTTGTCGCCGGTCTGCTCGACGGCGGTGGTGCGGAAGCCGGTGAGGGCGGTGGCGTGGCCGTTCTCGACGGCGGCCTTGGCGGCGAGGCCGAGCGCGCCACGGGCGGGGAGCTGGTCGGCGCTGCCGCCGCCGAAGGTGGAGCCGGTGATGCCGCGGCGCAGGATCCACACGGCGTGAGTGCCGGGTTCGGTCCGGGCGAGGTCTGCGAGCGTGGCGAGGGCGGTGAAGGCGGAGGCGCCGGAGCCGACGACGGCGGTGCGCTTGCCGGCGTAGCGGGCGCGGACGGCCGGATTCTTCAGGTCGGGGATGCGGTAGGAGATGCGGGCGGTGTGGGTCTTCTCGCCGAATGCGGGCAGGCCGTCGGCGCCGAGGGGGCTGGGGGTGGACCAGGTGCCGGAGGCGTCGATCACGGCGGTGACGGTGATGCGCTCTTCGCGGCCGTCGGCGTGGGTGGCGTGGACGGTGAAGGGCTGGTTTTCGCGGCCGGAGTCGACGACGCGGTCGCGGCCGGCGCGGGCGACGCCGGTCACCCGGGTGTTGTAGTGGATCTTGTCACCGAGGGCATCGGCGAGGGGCTGCAGGTACAGCTGGGCCCAGTCGGCGCCGGTCGGGTAGGCGGTGGGCTCGGGGCGGGTCCAGCCGGTGGGGGCGAGGATCTTTTCGGCGGCGGGGTCGACGAGTTCGGCCCAGGTGGAGAACAGCCGCACGTGGCCCCACTCGCGTACCGCGCTGGCGGCGGCCGGGCCCGCTTCGAGCACCAGGGCGTCGAGGCCGCGCTCGGTGAGGTGGGCGGCGGCGGCCAGGCCGATCGGGCCGGCGCCGATGACGAGGACGGGCAGGTCGGAGCCTTCGGACATGGCGGTGGTTCCCCTTCGAGGTGGAGCGGGTGCGGCTCGGCCGCCCCGGCTGATTCGATAGGCGTCGATGTGTTGGCGACCTCGACCTTGCCATCCCGATTCGACAGATGTCAATATAGACATATGTCGAATCTGGAGTTGCCGGTCCTGGAACAGGACACCGCGCCGTGCTGCCCGCCGATCACCTCAGCCGAGCTGGGCGTGGAGGACGCGGTGCGGATGGCCGCGATGTTCAAAGCGCTGTCCGACCCGGTGAGGCTGCGGCTGTTCTCGAAGATCGCCTCACACCCCGGGGGTGAGGCGTGCGTGTGCGACATCCAGGACGTCGGGGTGTCCCAGCCGACCGTCTCCCACCACCTGAAGAAGCTGCGCGAGGCCGGGCTGCTGACCAGCGAGCGCCGCGGCACGTGGGTGTACTACCAGGTCTCGCCGTCCGCGGTGGCTGCCATGGCCGCCCTGCTCGACCTCAACCGCTGACCCAACCCCGAGGAGCCCCTGTTGCCGCACGCCGCCGTCACCCTCGCACCCAT
Source organism: Kitasatospora sp. NPDC001159 (assembly GCF_053598235.1). Classification (NCBI taxonomy): domain Bacteria; kingdom Bacillati; phylum Actinomycetota; class Actinomycetes; order Kitasatosporales; family Streptomycetaceae; genus Kitasatospora; species Kitasatospora sp. NPDC001159. Next base: position 7,197 of record NZ_JBSFJV010000116.1, on the reverse strand, counting down.
GGGGCCCGGGCACGTCGAGCAGGTTCTCGCGATCTACCGGGCGGGCATCGAGGAGGGCAACGCGACCTTCGAGACCACCACCCCCGGCTGGGACGCCTTCGACGCCGCCCGACTGCCGGACCACAGATTCGTCGCGCTCGGCCCGGCGGGCCGGGTGCTGGGCTGGACCGCGGTCAGCCAGGTCTCCGCCCGGCCCGCCTACGCGGGCGTGGTCGAGCACTCCGTCTACGTCCACCCCGACGCCCGAGGCCTCGGTGTCGCCGGCGCCCTGCTGCGGGAGCTGATCGCCTCGACCGAGAAGGCCGGGATCTGGACCATCCAGTCCGGTGTCTTCCCGGAGAACACCGCCAGCCTCGCCCTGCACGCCCGCGCGGGGTTCCGGGTGATCGGCACCCGCGAGCGCGTGGCCCGCCACCACGGTGTCTGGCGCAACGTGCTGCTGATCGAGCGCCGCAGCCCTGCCATCGACTGATGCCGCGCCTCTGGACGCCGCGCGGCGCACCCCCGATCGGGGCCGCGCCGCGGGCGGGCAGCGCCTGCTTCGCCGCCGTGCTCAGGCGGCGCGCCACCTGGGTCCACGCGGGCCTCAGCTGGCCTTGGGGGCCAGGGTGAGCTGGTCGCGGTGGACGTGCGACTGCGGCGGGGGTCTCGGAGGCGCATCAGCGGGGTGGTGACCAGTCCGGCACGGCCCGTCCAACCCTCGCCTCGGCCGCAGCGCAGCGGCAGGCTGGAAGTATGCGCCACGGACGGCGACGCCGATCCGCCATCGGCGCGGCGCGAATCCTTGCTCCGGCGGTTCGAGGACGGTGGTGGAAACCGATGAGCGTTGATCGGGACACTGCGCCCTCACGGGAGCAGCAGCGGCATGTGGTGGGGCAGCTGTCGGTCGTGGATCGGTTCCTGCCAGTGTGGATCGCTGTGGCGATGGCCGCCGGGCTGGTCCTGGGGCGCCTGGTTCCCGGTCTGGGCACGGCGCTGGGCCGGGTCGCGATCCACGGCACCAGCCTGCCGATCGCGCTGGGGCTGCTGCTGATGATGTACCCGGTGCTGGCCAAGGTCCGTTACCGCGAGGTGGGCCGGATCACCGCCGACCGGCGCATGATGGCCGCTTCGATGAGCCTGAACTGGATCGTGGGACCGGCGGTGATGTTCGCGCTGGCTTGGCTGTTGCTGCCCGACCTGTCCGCCTACCGCACCGGGGTGATCCTGGTCGGGCTGGCCCGCTGCATCGCGATGGTGCTGATCTGGACCGACCTGGCCTGCGGCGACCGCGAGATGGCCGCCGTGCTCGTCGCCCTGAACGCCCTGTTCCAGGTCCTGCTCTACGCGCTGCTGGGGGTGTTCTACCTCAAGGTGCTCCCGGGCTGGCTGGGCCTGTCCACGCAGAACCTGGACGTCTCGATCGGGGAGATCGCCGCCGTGGTCGGCGTGTTCCTCGGCATCCCGCTTCTGGCCGGGTTCCTCACCCGCACCCTGGGCGAACGCGCCCGCGGACAGCAGTGGTACGAGACGAAACTGCTGCCCCGCATCGCACCGATCGCCCTGTACGGGCTGCTGTTCACCGTCGTCATCCTCTTCGCCCTCCAAGGAAAGACGATCACCAGCCAGCCGATCGACGTGGTCCGCATCGCGCTGCCGCTGCTGGCCTACTTCGCGGTGATGTGGACCGGCGGCTTCGCGGTCTCCCGACGGCTGCACCTGAGCTACCCGCGCAGCGCGGCGCTGTCGTTCTCGGCCTCCAGCAACGACTTCGAACTGGCCATCGCGGTCGCCATCGGCGTGTTCGGCGCCACCTCCGGCCAGGCGCTGGCGGGCGTCGTCGGCCCGCTCATCGAAGTCCCGGTCCTGCTCGGCCTCGTCTACGTCGCCCTGTGGCTGCGCCGCAAGCTGACCTGGCCCGACGCCGGTGACACCGCCCCCGGCGACGCCACAGCGCAGCCGGGGCGAAAGGAGGACTGACCCGTGTACTGCCTGGATTGCCACAGCGCGGGCAGGCAGATGGCCGCCGTGGGCGTCTGCTCCCAGTGCGGGGCCGCCGTATGCCCTGAGCACGCGGAGGTGGGACAGCAGTACTTGGCCTGCACGAAACCCGTGTACCGCACGGTCACGAGCGTGCCGCCCGTGAGACGGCTGCTGTGCCCGGTGTGCGCGGCTGCCCACAAGGCCCATGCCGCCTGCTGCCCGCCCGACGAGGGGCTGATCCACACCTCGTGAGCCGGGCCGGTCGGCCAGGGCGCCGCGGTCAGCCGGCCTGGTCGAGATCTGGGCGCAGCTGGAGCAAGCCCCGCAGACCGCTTGATCACACGACCGCGGACTCCACGAAACTCGGGGCAGCTCACCTCGGCATCTCGAGATCACGCTCGCGGTCGCGCACCAGGAAGTTCCGCCCCCCACAGTCCCAGACTCCGGCACCTCACCGACGACTGGAACCGAACATCAAATCGCTCTTGACTCCTGCCCAGGAGAAGTCGTGCGACAGCCTCTCGGCCCGAGACCGGGTACATCGGAACCTCGGGAGACGGAAATCAGCAGGTCAGAGATCTGCTCCGAGGTGGCTCCGCACGCACACGGCGGAGCTCCGCAGAACTTGAGCCAGAACCCGAGAATGAGCAGCACTGTGTGCGCCCGGAGGGCCCGCCAGCAAGAGTGCTTGCGTCCGGGGGCGGGAGCCGTAAGCGCTCATCTCCGAACTGGAGAGGTCGCGCACCTGTCCGGCGTCAGCGTCGACTACTACGTACGCCTGGAGCAGGGCCGCGCGACCCAGCCCTCCGAGCAGGTACTCGACGCGCTCGCCCGCGTCCTCGCCCTCGATGAGACCGAACGCGGGCACCTCTACCGCCTCGCCCGGCAACGCCGCGGCGCGAAGACGCCGGGTGGCCGGGTCCGGCCGGAGCTGCTGCGCGTCCTCGGTCTGGTCGCCGACGCACCTGCGCTGATCATGAACCACCGCCTGGACGTACTCGCCGGGAACCGCCTCGCCGGGCTCCTTCTCGGCCGCCCGATTCCGGGCCTGAACACCGCCCGGCACATCTTCCTCGAGGAAGCCGAGCGCGGCCTTTACGCGGACTGGGAGAACTGCACCCTCGACGTGGTCGGGCACCTACGTTTGGCCGCCGGAAAATACCCCGAGGACCCCCGCCTGGCCTCACTCATCGGCGAACTGGCGATGGGCAGCGAGCGCTTCCGCCGCCTCTGGGCCCGCGCGGACGTGCGCGCCCGCACACATGGACGCAAGGCCTACCGGCACCCCCTGGTCGGGTTGCTGGAACTGCACCAGGAGAACTTCGCACTGCCGAACGAATCAGGCGTCGAGCTGCTGGTACTGTCCGCGGCCCCCGGCAGCCCCGCCGCGGACGGACTGCGCCTGCTCGCAGGCCTGGGCGCGGACAGCGGTGACGCACATCCCACAGTGAACGCTCAGGTCCGCGAGTAACTCAACGGCGGCTTTCCGGAGGACCCAATCCAGCGAACACCTCACCCAGGACGGTCTGGTCGTCCGCACCACCTGGCACGAGCCCGCCCGCCCGGTCTGGGCCCGACGGTAACCACCAGCCCGGCCACCGAACCGGTCCGCGTACGGGCGCACGGTCGTGGCTGGCCCGGGGAGCACCCAGACCGGCCACGACCGCGGTGACGCCGAGGGGGTCAGGCCACGACGTGGTACCAGTAGCCGCCGGTGCGCAGCGGGACGTAGTGGACGTTGGTGCCGGTCTCCTGCGCCTCGTACATCATGTCGGCGCCGGTGTTCGGGTCCGTTCCGGCGTAGATGATGACGTGGTGGGTGGAGTGCGGACCGTCGCCGAAGTACTCGACGTCACCGGGCTGGCGCTGGGACTGCGAGATGGGCACGGTGTGCCGGTCGTTGGTCTGGTCGTTGGTGTTGCCGCCGTAGCCGAGGTCGATCCCGGCGCCGAACCAGTAGGCGGCGCGGACCAGGCCGGAGCAGTCCAGGCCGACGGTGGTGTTGGCCGGGCAGGGGTGGATCGAGCCGGTGTAGAGGTCGCAGGTGCCGAGGGAGGGGCCGGGGCCCTCACCGCGCAGCGAGTGGCCGCCGCCCCACACGTACGGGTAGCCCAGGAAGGACTTCGCGGCGTTCAGGACCTTGTTGTAGTCGATCGCCCCGCCGGAGGGCGGGGTGCCCGTGGAGGTCGGGCCGGAGCCGCCGCCGTACAGGGCATTCTTGGTCGCCGGGCCGACGATGCCGTCGGCGGCCAGGCCGTGCGAGCGCTGGAAGTTGCGGACGGCGGTGTCGGTGCCCGGGCCGAACTGGCCGTCCACGCCGATCCCCGCGCCGAGGTTGTTCAGGATGGCCTGGAGGGTGGAGACGCAATTGCCGGTCGCACCGCTCTGCAGGGTGCCGCACTGGGTGCGCAGGTCGAGGCCGGTCGACGAGCCGCTGCCCGAGCCGCTGCCCGAGCCGAGGCCGTAGAGGGCGTTCTTGGTGTCGGTGCCGACGATGCCGTCGGCGGCCAGGCCGTGCGAGGACTGGAAGTTGCGGACGGCGGTGTCGGTGCCCGGGCCGAACTGGCCGTCCACGCCGATCCCCGCGCCGAAGCCGTTGAGCAGCTGCTGCAGGGTGGTCACGCAGCCGCCCTGGCTGCCCTGCTGGAGCTGGCCGCAGTCCCGGAGCAGGTTGAGGTCGGAGCTGCTGCCGGACTTGCGTACAGGGCGGCCTTGGTGGCCGGCCCGACGATGCCGTCGGAGACCAGGCCGTGGCTGCTCTGGAAGTTGCGGACGGCGGTGTCGGTGCCCGGGCCGAACTGGCCGTCCACGCCGATCCCCGCGCCGAAGCCGTTGAGCGCGGACTGCAGCGTGTAGACGCAGGCGCCGCTCGACCCCAGGGACATGGTCGCGCAGGAGGAGTTCAGGTCGACGGTGCCCGAGACGCCGCCCGCGATCCGATCGAGCGTGGCCTTGGTGGCCGGGCCGACGATGCCGTCGGGGGTGAGGTCGTGCGCGGCCTGGAAGCTGACCACGGCGTTGTACGTGGCCGGGCCGAACTGGCCGTCCACGCCGACCTGGACGGCGCCGGAGAGGTTCAGCTCCATCTGGAGCTGGGTGACGCAGCCGTCGACCTCGCCCTGCCGGAGGTTGGTCGGGCAGGCGGCCGAAGTCATGCTGACCGGGCTGCCGACGGGCGGGGCTGGGGTGGCCGAGGCGGTGCCGGTGGCGGTCGCGGTGAACGCGCCGACACCGGTCAGCACAGCTGCCAGGCTCAGGCCCAGCGATATCCGGCGCCGGGCGGGAAGGGATCCGCTCAAGAGTGACTCTCCGCTGGTGATGGTGGGTAACGGTGCTGTCGTCCGAGCCCCGGTGGAGGACTCCGCACGAAAGCTGATGGTTACTCAGTCTGCGCGAGCCCGGGCCCTGCCAGGGCTGCCCTCAGCCGGCCCACGCGCCGTCCCACACCGCTGACCAGGGCGTTGGGACGCCGGCGCCGGGGCAAGTGGAGACGTCTCCAGTGATCCGCCTCCGTCTTCGTGGCCCTGAAACGGGGCTGCCCTCGCCGACGCGCTGCCAGCCCACTGGTGGACGACGGCGGCCCTGGCTGAGGCAGCAGGCCTGACCCGCGACACCCTGCCCACCGCCGACCTTGGCTTCGTCGGCCTCGACGACAGCGGCCCCGATGCCGACCCGGCAGTGATCACCGGCTACAAGGCCGCCCGGAACCGTCCCCTGACCTGCGGCCAGAAGCTGTCCGACAAGGCGCTGGCCGTGGTCCGGGTACCGGTCGAGCACGGCTTCGCCCACCTGAAGAACTGGCGCGTCCTCGGCAAGGTCCGCACCCACCCGAAGTGGGCGACCGCGCTGGTGCGGGCCCTGCTGGTCCTGACGAACCGCGAAGTCGCCCGCTGACCGAGGATCTACACCGAAGTCATACGCCCACGACCAGCCCGAGCACACCGACATCCGCGCACAGCAGACCCGTGACCTGCAACTTCACGATGCACACCGCTCAGTGTTCGCGGCATGGGCCCATTGGTCATCTGCGAAGAGCTCCTCGAACTCATCGAAGCCTTCTGCCTGGCCGACATAGGCGACCTGCTTGTCGAGATCGAGGCCGGCTTGGGTGAGCCGGTCATTGAATAGTCTGTTGGTAGTGCTGTCGGCGTCGATCACCAGCAGGACGCTGCGCTCGTGTTTGACCAGATACCCGGCCAGGTCAGTGCTCCTTCGTTGTTGCCGCAGGCCCACAGGGCGATGCCCGCAGCTTGCAGGGACAGGCCCCCTCTCCGTCGGCCGCCGATAATTCACATGGGTGCAGATTCAAAGAGGGTGACTCGTTGGGAATGGTTCGCAGGGTTCGTCGTAGCACTTCCTATCTAATGTCAGATTGACGAGAACCGGCGGCGCCTGACTTGCCAACGGTCTATAGGCTGACGCCATGACCCGAGCTCTCGTCCTGATCGACCTCATGCCGCGCATCATCGCCAACCCACTCGCGCCGCATTCCGGCGATGACGTGCTCGTGCGCTGCCGTGACCTCGCCGCCGCGCTGCGCGCGGAGGGTTCTCCCGTAGTGCTCGTCCGCGTCGAGCGTCCAGGCGTCGATGAGCAGCCGCCGGGCAGCGATCTGGCCGAAGGGCTGGAGCAGGACGGCGACGTCGTCGTCGTGAAGCGGACGATCGGTGCGTTCCACAACACCGGCCTCGATGAGAAGCTGCGTGCGGCCGGTGTAAACACCATCGTCCTGGCTGGGCTGGTGACGACGATGGGCGTCGCGTCGACGGCGTGGGCCGCGTGCGACCTCGGGTACGAACTCGAATTCGTCGCCGACGCCATGTCCGCGCCGACCCTGGAGGAACACGAGGTGGCTGTCGGCACGGTGTTCCCGCGCATCGGCGAGGTGCGGCTGACGAAGGACTATCTGTGAGGTTGCAGATGTGAAGCGTGCTGCCGGTCAGGCTGCGAGTATGAGTGCGGCGCGGTAGCGCCCCTGGTGGTTGCGGGCGAACTCTCGCTTCTCTGCCAGGTCCAGTAGGCGTCGAAGTTGCCGTTGCTGCGCAGGGCCCGGAGCGTGAGCACGGCTTCGGCGCCGGCGAGGCCCCAGCGTGTCAACGGACACGCCGAGATGGATCTGCAGCCACACCGCCGCCTGCTCACGTGCGGCGCTTCGGCCGGGGGGATGGGTCGGCTGCGGACGGATTGGTGCTGGTCATCAGGGGTGGAACTCCTACTCGGGCCCTCTCAGGCTAA
>NZ_JBSFJV010000115.1:0-22728 GCF_053598235.1 Kitasatospora sp. NPDC001159 | reverse complement strand
GCCCCCCCACACGGGGGCCCCACCCCGATCCGTTTCGGTCAGCCCTTCACGCAGACCACCTGCTTGAGGTGCGCGACCACCTCGACCAGGTCCTTCTGCTGCTCGATGACCTGCTCGATGTTCTTGTAGGCGCCCGGGATCTCGTCCACCACGCCGCTGTCCTTGCGGCATTCCACGCCCTTGGTCTGCTCGGCCAGGTCCCGCGTGGTGAACCGCTTCTTCGCGGCGTTGCGGCTCATCTTGCGGCCGGCGCCGTGCGAGGCGGAGTTGAACGCCGCCTTGTTTCCCAGGCCGCGGACGATGTAGGAGCCCGTCCCCATGGAGCCGGGGATGATCCCGTAGTCGCCGCTGCCGGCCTTGATCGCGCCCTTGCGGGTCACGAGCAGCTCGACACCGTCGTAGGTCTCCTCCGCCACGTAGTTGTGGTGACAGCTGATGACCTCGTCGAAGCCGACCTTCGCCTTGGCGAACTCGCGGCGGACGACGTCCTGGAAGAGCGCCATCATCAGGGCGCGGTTGTGCTTCGCGTACTCCTGCGCCCAAAAGAGGTCCTGACGGTAGGCGACCATCTGCGGGGTGTCCGCGATGAACACCGCGAGGTCCTGGTCGATCAGGCCCTGGTTGTGCGGCAGCGACCGGGCGACGCCCATGTGGTGCTCCGCCAGCTCCTTGCCGATGTTCCGTGATCCGGAGTGCAGCATCAGCCAGACGGCGCCAGTCGTATCGACGCACATTTCTATGAAGTGATTTCCTCCGCCGAGCGTCGCCATCTGCTGCATCGCCCGCTCACGGCGCCACTTGACGTCCTCCGCCACGCCGTCGAAGCGCTGCCAGAAATCGTCCCAGCCCGCCGCGCGGAAGCCGTGCAGCTTGGCCGGGTCGACCGGGTCCGTGTGGAGGCCGCGGCCGACCGGGATGGCCTGCTCGATCTTGGAGCGCAGGCGGGACAGGTCGTCCGGGAGGTCCTTGGCGGTCAGGGAGGTCTTCACCGCGCTCATCCCGCAGCCGATGTCGACGCCGACGGCCGCCGGGCAGACCGCGCCCTTCATGGCGATGACGGAGCCGACCGTCGCGCCCTTGCCCAGGTGGACGTCGGGCATCACGGCGAGGCCGTGCAGCCAGGGCAGGGAGCTGATGTTGCGCAGCTGCTGCATGGCCTGGCCCTCGACCGTCGCCGGGTCGGTCCACATCCGGATCGGCACCCGGATGCCGGGCACTTCGGTGTACGTCATGGTTGAACGACCTCCACGGGCCGGGTGGTTCATGGGAAATGAGGGTGCCGCGCTAAGAATCCCGGTGCGGCTCGGGGAAGTTCAGGGGCGGGTGCGCTCAGGCAGCCGAAGCGGAACAGGGGAGGTACGGCCTTGGGGAGCGTCGTCGTATGGCTCGCTCGACCCGCATGGTGACCGCCTCCCTTCACGTTCGTCGCAGTTCGCACGTGTTGCGCGCCGGGAACATCTATCCACGGAACGGGCCGGGCCCGCAACGGATTTAAAAACGCGTCCGGCCCGGCGGAGCGGGTGCGCTCCACCGGGCCGGACGACGGCGACAGCGGCGTCAGCTGACGACGGTGACCTCGCCGATCCCGAGCGCCCGCACATCCGCCTCGATCGCGGCGGCGTCGCCGACCAGGACGGTGACCAGGCGGTCCGGCGGGAAGGCCGCGACCACGGCCTCGGTGGCCGCGGCGGTGGGCAGTTCGGCGAGCTGGCGGTAGACCTCGGCCTGGTAGTCGTCGGCGAGGTGCTGCTCGACCTGGTCGGCCAGGGTGCCGGCGACCGAGCCCGCGGTCTCGTACTTCAGCGGCGCGACGCCGACCAGGAACTGCACGGCCTCGTCCCGCTCGGCGTCGGTGAGGCCCTCGGCGGCGAGGGTGCGCAGGATCGTCCAGGTGTCGGCGAGCGCGGGGGCGGTGGAGGCGGTGTCCACCGAGCCGCTGATGGCGAGCAGCGCGCGCCCGCTGCCGTCGGCGGTGGAGCGCAGCGGCTGGGCGAAGGCGCGGACGCCGTAGGTGTAGCCCTTCTCCTCGCGCAGGACGCGGTCCAGGCGGGAGGTGAGGGTGCCGCCGAGGCAATAGGTGCCGAGGATCTGGGCGGCCCAGACCGGGTCGTGGCGGTCGGGCCCGATCCGGCCGATGAGCAGCTGGGTCTGGACGGAGCCGGGGCGGTCGACGATGACGACGCGGCCGCGGTCGTCGCCGGTGACGGCGGCGTGCGCGGAGGGCTCGGCGGCGGAGCCGGTCCAGGTGCCGAGGGTGCTCTCCAGCAGGGCGGGCAGCTCGACGCCGGTGAGGTCGCCGACCACGACGACGGTGCTGGTGGCCGGGCGCACGTGGGCCTCGTAGAAGGCCTTGACGGCGGCGCGGTCGATCGGCTTGACGGTGTCGGCGGTGCCGCTGCGGGGCCGGGAGAGGCGGTCGGCGGCGTCGAAGAGCTCGGCGTAGAGGGCCTTGGCGGCGCGCCGGGCGGGGTTGGCCTGCTCGTGGACGATCTCGTCCAGGCGGTTGGCGACCAGGCGCTCGATCTCCTCCGCGGGGAGGGCTGGGGCGCGCAGGGCGTCGGCGAGCAGGGTGAGGCCGCGCTGCAGCCGGGAGGCCGGGACCTCCAGGGAGACCCGGATGCACGGGTGGTCGGCGTGCGCGTCCAGGGTGGCGCCGGCGCGCTCGAGCTCGGCGGCGAACTCCTCGGCGGTGAGGGTGTCGGTGCCCTCGTTGAGCGCGCGGGCGAGGATCGCGGCGATGCCGTCGAGGCCCTCGGGCTCGGCGGCGAGCGGGGCGTCGAGGAGGACCTCGACGGCGACCAGCTGCTGGCCGGGCCGGTGGCAGTGCAGGACGGTGATCCCGTTGCCGAGGGCGGAGCGCTCGGGGGCCGGGAAGGCCCAGGGGCTGGGGGTGCCGGGCTGGGGCTGGGGGTGGAAGGTCATCGCGGGGACGTAGTCGGTGCTCATACGGCGGCACCCTCCTCTTCGGAAGCGGCGTCGGAAGCGGCGTCGGTCGGCTCGTAGACGAGGACGGCCCGGTTGTCGGGGTGGAGCCGGGCCTTGGCGACGGCCTGGACCTCTTCGGCGGTGACGTCGAGGACCTTGGGGAGGGCGTCGTTCAGCAGCTTGGGGTCGCCGAACAGGACGGCGTAGCGGCAGAGTTCGTCGGCGCGGCCGGCGACGGTGGTGAGCCGGTCGAGCCACTCGCGCTCGATCTGCGCCTGGGCGCGCTCCAGCTCCTCGGCGGTGGGGCCCTCGGCGGCGAAGCGCGCGAGTTCCTCGTCCACGGCGGCGTCGATCTGCTGGAGCGTGGCGTCGCCGGAGGTCTTGACGTCGAGCCAGCCGAGGCTGGGTGCGCCGGCGAGCCGGAGCAGGCCGAAGCCGGCGGCGACGGCGGTGCGGTCGCGGCGGACGAGCCGGTTGTAGAGCCTGCTGGACTCGCCGCTGCCGAGGATGGTGAGGGCGAGGTCGGCGGCGTCGGCCTCCCGGGTGCCGTCGTGCGGCAGGCGGTAGGCGGCCATCAGGGCGCGGGAGGGGACGTCCTCGCGGATCTCCTCGCGCAGTTCGCGGCCGATGGTGTCGGGGAGTTCGCCGGAGCGCGGGGGCTGCTTGCCGTCGTGGGCGGGGATGGAGCCGAAGTACTTCTCGACCCAGGCGATGGTCTGCTCGGGGTCGATGTCGCCGACGACTGACAGCACGGCGTTGTTGGGCGCGTAGTAGGTGCGGAAGAACGCGCGGGCGTCCTCCAGAGTGGCCGCGTCCAGGTCGGCCATGGAGCCGATCGGGGTGTGGTGGTACGGGTGGCCGTCGGGGAAGGAGAGCGCGGTCAGCTTCTCGAAGGCGGTGCCGTACGGGACGTTGTCGTAGCGCTGGCGGCGCTCGTTCTTGACGACGTCGCGCTGGTTCTCCATGGACGTCTCGTCGAGGGCGGCGAGCAGCGAGCCCATCCGGTCGGCTTCCAGCCAGAGGGCGAGCTCCAGCTGGTGGGCGGGCATGGTCTCGAAGTAGTTGGTCCGCTCGAAGCTGGTGGTGCCGTTGAGCGAGCCGCCGGCGCCCTGGACGAGTTCGAAGTGGCCGTTGTTGGAGACGTTGGCGGAGCCCTGGAACATCAGGTGCTCGAAGAGGTGGGCGAGGCCGGTGCGGCCCTTGACCTCGTGGCGGGAGCCCACGTCGTACCAGAGGCAGACCGCGGCGACCGGGGTGAGGTGGTCCTCGGAGAGGACCACACGCAGGCCGTTGGCCAGGCGGTGCTCGGTGATGGCGATGCCTCGGCTGGAGGCGGGGGCCGGGTTGGCCATGCGCTCGGGTCCTTCCCGTCGTCGATGTCGGGGTTCGTGTGGCGTCCCCCATTGTGGTGCAACGCGTGGATGGCGTGTTTGTGTCCGCGCGGACGGGGCGTTCGCCAGGGGCGGAAGAGGGCCGCTGACCGGGAGTGTCGGCGGGAGGGTCCACAATGGGGGCGCCGCGCCCTGTTGACGGCGCCCGGTTGACGGGTCCGGCGGCAGGGCGGCCAAGCAGGACGGCAAGGCCCGTCCGACCGACCGACGACGGCCGACGACCGACCGACGACACGTAAGGGAGCCCCGCCGCGATGGCCCGCCGCAGTTCGCAGACCCCGCCGCCCGGAGACTTCGAGGAGCGGATCCTCGACGTCGACGTCGTGGACGAGATGCAGGGCTCCTTCCTGGAGTACGCCTACTCGGTGATCTACTCGCGTGCGCTGCCGGACGCGCGGGACGGTCTGAAGCCGGTGCACCGCCGGATCCTGTACCAGGCCAACGAGATGGGCCTGCGTCCGGACCGCGCGCACGTGAAGTGCGCCCGGGTGGTGGGCGAGGTGATGGGTCGGCTGCACCCGCACGGTGACGCGTCGATCTACGACTCGGTGGTGCGCATGGCGCAGCCGTTCTCGATGCGGCTGCCGCTGATCGACGGGCACGGCAACTTCGGTTCGCTGGGCAACGACGACCCGCCGGCCGCGATGCGCTACACCGAGTCGCGGCTGACGGCCGCCTCGATGGCGATGGTGGAGTCGATCCACGAGGACACCGTCGACTTCGGGCCGAACTACGACGGCAGCGAGCAGGAGCCGCTGGCGCTGCCGGCCGCATTCCCGAACCTGCTGGTGAACGGCGCGACGGGCATCGCGGTCGGTATGGCGACGAACATGCCGCCGCACAACCTGTCCGAGGTGGTGGCGGCGGCCCGGCACCTGATCAAGCATCCGAACGCGGACCTGGACACGCTGATGCGGTTCGTGCCCGGTCCGGACCTGCCGACGGGCGGGCGGATCGTGGGCCTGTCGGGGATCCGGGACGCGTACGAGTCGGGCCGCGGCACCTTCAAGATCCGGGCGACGGCGACGGTGGAGTCGGTGACGGCCCGCCGCAAGGGCATCGTGGTGACCGAGCTGCCGTACAACGTCGGCCCGGAGAAGGTCATCTCGAAGATCAAGGACCTGGTCAACGCGAAGAAGCTGCAGGGCATCGCGGACGTCAAGGACCTGACCGACCGCGAGCACGGGCTGCGGCTGGTGATCGAGGTGAAGAACGGCTTCGTGCCGGAGGCCCTGCTGGAGCAGCTCTACAAGCTGACGCCGATGGAGGAGACCTTCGGCATCAACAACGTGGCGCTGGTGGACGGCCAGCCGCTGACGCTCGGGCTGAAGGAGCTGCTGGAGGTCTACGTCGACCACCGCTTCACGGTGGTGCGCCGGCGCAGCGACTTCCGTCGGCGCAAGCGCGAGGAGCGGCTGCACCTGGTCGAGGGTCTGCTGGTCGCGCTCGTCGACATCGACGAGGTCATCGCGATCATCCGGTCGAGTGACAACGCCCAGCAGGCGAAGGAGCGCCTGATGGAGCGCTTCTCGCTGTCGGAGACGCAGACGGCCTACATCCTGGACACCCCGCTGCGGCGGCTGACCCGCTTCGACCGGGTGGAGCTGGAGCAGGAGAAGGAGAAGCTGACCGCGGAGATCGCGGACCTGACCGAGATCCTGGAGTCGGACACCAAACTGCGCAGCGTGGTCTCCTCCGAACTGGGCGCGGTGGCCAAGCAGTTCGGGACGGAGCGGCGCACGGTCCTGCTGGAGGCGGGGGCGGTTCCGTCGGCGACGCTGGCGGTGCCGCTGGAGGTCGCCGACGACCCGTGCCGGGTGCTGCTGTCTTCGACGGGGCTGCTGGCGCGGACGGCGGACGGCGAGCCGTTCGAGGTGTCGGAGAAGCGCTCCAAGCACGATGTGATCGTGTCGGCGGTGCACGCGACGGCGCGCGCGGACGTGGGTGTGGTGACCTCGGCGGGCCGGGTGTTGCGGCTGCCGGTGATCGACCTGCCGGCGCTGCCGCCGACGCCGTCGCCGACGCTGGCCGGCGGTGCGGCGGTGGGCGAGTTCCTGCGGCTGGAGGCCGACGAGCGGGTGCTCGGGCTGACCACGCTCGACGAGTCCTCGCCGGGCCTGGCGCTGGGCACGGTGCAGGGTGTGGTGAAGCGGGTGGTGCCGGAGTGGCCGGCGAACAAGGACGAGTTCGAGGTGATCGCCCTCAAGGACGGCGACGAGCTGGTGGGCGCGGTCGAACTGCGCACCGGCGAGGAGGACTTGGTCTTCATCACCTCGGACGCCCAACTGCTGCGCTACCCGGCGGGCCAGGTCCGTCCGCAGGGCCGCCCGGCGGGTGGCATGGCGGGCGTCAAGCTGTCGGACGGCGCCCGGGTGCTGTCCTTCACGGCGGTGGACCCGGCCGCGGACGCGGTGGTGGTCTCGGTGGCGGCCGCCTCGGGCACGCTGTCCGGTGTCGAGCAGGCCAGCTGGAAGGTCACCCCGTTCGAGCAGTACCCGCGCAAGGGCCGCGCCACCGGCGGCGTGCGCTGCCAGCGCTTCCTGCGCGGTGAGGACGGCCTGGCCTTCGCCTGGGCCGGCGCCGCGCCCGCCCGGGCCGCCACCGCCAAGGGCGCCCCGGTCGACCTGCCGGAGCGCGACCCGCGCCGTGACGGCTCGGGCACCCCGGTGACCACCCCGATCGCCGTGGTCGCCGGCCCGGCGTAACGGGACAGCGCGTACGGAGGGCGGGGTGCCTGCGGGCTCCCCGCTCTCCGACGCACCTGGGCTGGGCCGAACCGCTGAGGGTAGCCTTACGCGGGTGAGCACCTGTGCGACCGTGTCGCGTGAACTTTCGGAGCCGCTGACCGCCACGGCCGCGGTCGCGGCCACCTGGCTGCTGCTGGAGCAGACCGGGCCTTGGGGCGCGAAGGCGCTGGGCGAGAGCCACCTGGACGCGGCCGTGGGGCGGGCGCTGAACGCGGCCGCGGCGGGGACGGGGGTGCGGATCGCGCTGATCCGGCGGCCGGGCCGGCACGCGGACTGCCTGCCGACGTCGCGGCACGAGGTGGTCGTGGCGCACACGGTGCCGGGCCGCGGCTGGGTGCGCCGGGCGCAGGTGGCGGATCCGGCGGAACTGCTGGGGCTGGACTTCGCGGCGCTGGGCGCCGGGAACCACACGGGTTTCGGGGTGGAGCACGTCGGCGGTCCGCTGGCGATGGTGTGCACCAACGGGCGGCGGGACCGCTGCTGCGCGCTGCTGGGCCGTCCGCTCGCGGCGGAGCTGGCGGCGGCCGGACACAGCGAGGTGTGGGAGGTGACTCACCTGGGCGGGCACCGCTTCTCCCCCACGATGCTGGTGCTGCCGTACGGCTACGCGTACGGGCGGCTGACGCCGGAGACCGCCAAGGAGGTGCTGGCCGCGACGGCGGCCGGGCACATGGTGCCGGAGTGGGCGAGGGGCTGCTCGGGCTGGGAGCGCCCGGGCCAGGCGGCGGAGCACGCCGTGCGGCTGGCGACCGGCGAGACCGGGGTGGACGCGCTGACGCTGACCCAGCGGCCGGACGGCGAGGGCCGCTGGCTGGTCCGGGTGATCCACCGGGACGGCCGGGCCTGGGAGGTGGACGTGATCGAGACGGTGAGCGAACCGCCGCGTCCGGAGAGCTGCGGCAAGGCGGCGGGAACGCCCTCGCGGATGGACGTGCTGAGCGTCCGCGGGGTCTGACAGCGGTCCGAACGGAAGAACGGGTCCGGACGCCGCGGCGGCCCCGCGCCCGTGGGGGTGAGCGCGGGACCGCGGCGACGGCAGGGCGTCAGCCGGCGGCCTTGCCGACGAACTCCGTGGTGTACGTCTTGGACAGGTCGATCGTCCCTTCCTTGCCCTTGACGTCCGGGTGGAAGGCGGCGAGCACCGCGAGCACCGTCTTGGGACCGTCGGCCGGCATCGCCCCGTCGGTGGTGAACATCGGCAGGGTCGACTTGATCGCCGCCGCGTACTGCTCGGCGCCGCCCTGCGCGTAGTCGGCGGGCATCTTCGCGGCGATCTCCTCCGGGGTGTGGGTGGACATCCACTTGAGGGTCTTCACGAAGGCGTTGGTGAGCTTCTGGGTGGTGTCCTTGTTCTTCTCCACCCACTCGGTGTTCATGTACAGCGAGGACGACGGGTAGAGCCCGCCGAGCGCCTGGCGCGAGCCCTCGGGGGTGCGCATGTCGTAGAGGATCTTGCCGAGGCCCTCGTCGAGGACGTTGGCGACGGTCGGGTCGGTGGTCATCCCGGCGTCGATGCTGCCCTGCTGGAGCGCGGCGGTGAAGGTCTGGCCGGCGCCGACCGCGATCGGGCTGAACTCGCTGACGGCGGTGCCGTTCTCGACCGCGAGGTACTTGGTGAGGAAGTCGGTGGAGGAGCCGATGCTGGTGACGCCGAGCTTCTTGCCCTTGAAGTCGGCGCCGGACTTGATCGCGTCGGCCTGCTTGGCGGAGACGAGTTCGACCTCGCCGGGGGCCTGGGCGAACTGCACCACGGACTCGACGTGCTTGCCCTTGGCCTGCAGGTCGATGGTGTGGTCGTAGAAGCCGACGGCGCCCTGAACGTCGCCGGCCAGCAGCGCGGTGGTGGCGTTGACGCCGGCCGGCTCGCTCATCAGCTCGACGTTGACTCCGGCGTCGGCGAAGTAGCCGAGCCGCTGGGTGAGCATCGCGGGCAGGTAGATGACCTTGTCCAGGCCGCCGACCATGATCTTGACCTTGGGCCCGTCGACCTGCTGGCCGGCCGGGGCGGCGGCGCCGTGGGTGGAGGTGGCGGCGTCGTTGGCACAGGCGGAGAGCGGGAGGAGCAGGACGGCGGCGAGGGCGGCGACGACTGGTCTACGCATGGTGGGGGGTGCCTCTCTTGCGGACGTGGAAAGGTGGTCAGCGGCCGTCGCCCGCGTCCGCGGGCTTCCAGCGGAACAGCTTCTTCTCGGCGTAGGTCAGCAGCCCCTCGGTCACCAGCGCGACGACCGCGAGGATGGTCATGGCCGCGTACACCCCGGCCGCGTTGAAGGTGCCCTGGGCGGCGGCGACCATCAGGCCCAGGCCCTTGGTGGCGCCGATGTACTCGCCGACGATCGCGCCGATCAACGCGAAGCCGAAGCTGACGTGCAGGCTGGTGAAGATCCAGGTGGTGGCGGCGGGGATGACCACCTGCAGGGTGACCCTGCGGTTGTCGGCGCCGAGGATGCGCGCGTTGGCGACGAGGTTGCGGTCCACCTCGCGGGCGCCCTGGAAGGCGTTGAAGAACACCGGGAAGAACACCAGCACCACCGCGGAGGCGACCTTGGAGGCCGGGCCGAGGCCGAACCAGATCAGGAAGATCGGGGCGAGCACGATGCGCGGGATGGCGTTGAGCACCTTGATGTACGGCCCGAGCACATCGGCCAGGAAGCGGATTCGGCCGAGCGCGATGCCCAGCATCACACCGCCGATGACGCCGAGCACCCAGCCGGTGAGCGCCTCGTACAGGGTGTAGCCGATCTGCTCGCCGAGCGAGCCCTGCGCGGTGCCGTGGCTGACCCACTGCCAGATCTGGTCCCAGATCCTCGACGGCTGCGAGAAGTTGAACGGGTCGATGACGTTCGTCCGGGCGCACAGCTCCCACAGCCCGAGGAAGGCCAGCAGCACCCCGATCCGGGCCCCGTGGACGCCCAACCTCCGGTTGCGGGCCGCCCGTTCACGGGCCTCGGTTCTCGTCGCGGCAGCCGCGGGCTTTCCCGGCACGGCCGACGCGGACGCGGTCTCAAGCTGCACGACCCGCTCCTCTCTCCCGGGTGATGCGCACCTCTTCGCCGAGCGAGGCCCAGATCTCGCGGTACAGCTCGACGAACCTCGGTTCCAGCCGGACGGCCTCCACGGTGCGCGGTCGTGGCAGGTCGACGGTGAAGACCTCCTTGACGGTGGCCGGTCCGGCGGTCATCACCACGACCCGGTCGGCGAGCGCGATGGCCTCGTCCAGGTCGTGGGTGACGAAGACGACCGACGCTGCGTTTTCAGAAGAACCGGTCCCGGCCCACAGCTCCAGCAGCTGGTCGGACATCAGGGCGCGGGTCTGCACGTCCAGCGCCGAGAACGGCTCGTCCATCAGCAGGATCGCCGGGTCGTTGACGAAGGTCTGGGCGAGCGCGACCCGCTTGCGCATGCCGCCGGACAGCTGGTGCGGGTAGCGGTCCTCGAATGCGGCCAGACCGACCCGGCCCAGCCAGTCCCGGGCCCGTTCCTTGGCCTCGGTGGCCGGCACGCCGCGGAAGCGCGGCCCGGCCATCACATTGGACAGCACGGTGCGCCAGGGGAAGACGGCGTCCTGCTGGAAGACGAACCCGACCTGGGAGTCGATCCCGCGCACGGGCTCGCCGTACACCCGGACCTCGCCCTCAGTGGGCTCCTCCAAGCCGCTGACCAGGGTCAGCGTGGTGGACTTGCCGCAGCCGGTGGGGCCGACGACGGCGACGAACTCGCCCTGGGCGACGGTCAGATCGAGATCGCGGACGGCGGTGTGCAGGGCCCCGGAGGGGGTGCGGAAGCGTTTCGTCGCGCCGGTCAGCTCGATCGCCGGGGTATTGGTCATGCGTTCCTCCCGGGTCAGTGCTTGCCCCGGAAAGGTAGGAGCGGTCCGGGCCCCGGCGGGAGCCTTCTTCGCGTAGTGCGACTTCTCCGCATTGAGGGGTGTTCTGCTCGTTTTGCTTCCGCTACAACTGCGGGGACGCGGCTGACAGAAACACGGCGGAAACATAGGGTGTCCCAACCCCCCGCCCGCACCACCCCGCAGCCGCCGAGAGGAGGCCCGGATGAAGCTCCCCCGCTGGCCCCGCCGGGTCTTCGCCCAACTGCTGCTGAGCCAGACCGTCGTCACCTTCGGTGTCACCACGGTGACCGCCGGGCTGTTCCTGGCCCCGGTCAGCAGCGAGCTGGACCACGACGCGATGCAGCGCGCGCTGTCCATCGCCCAGGCCACCGCCACCGACGAGACCATCGCCCGGGCCGCCGACGCCCGCGACGTGGTGACCGCGCAGCGCAACGCCGAGCAGATCCGGCTGGCCACCGGCGCCAGCTTCGTGGTGGTCACCGACCTGGACGGGATCCGCCTCTCGCACACCGACCCGGGCCGGATCGGCCACCGGGTCAGCACCGACCCCGAGCCCGCCCTCAACGGCCGCAGCATCACCGCCATCCAGCAGGGCACCCTGGGTCGCACCGCCCGCGGCAAGGTGCCGCTGCGGATGGCGGACGGCCGGATCGTCGGCGAGGTGTCGGTCGGCATCAGCGACGACTCGATCCGCCGCCGGCTGCTGAAGATGCTCACCGGCATCCTGCTGTGCGCCGGAGCGGGCCTGGCCGCCGGTACGATCGCCACCCTCGCCCTGGCCCGCCGGCTCAAGCGCCGCACCCACAACATCGCGCTCGCCGACATCTCCGCGCTGCTGGTCGAACGCGAGGCGATGCTGCACGGCATCCGCGAGGGCATGGTGGCACTGGACGAGCGCGGCCGGATCCGGCTGGCCAACGACGAGGCGATCCGCCTGCTCGGCTTGCCCGAGGACTGCACCGGCCGCCCGATCGCCGAGGTGCTGCCGCCGGGCCGGCTGACCGACGTGCTGACCGGCCGGATCACCGGCGCCGACCTGCCGGCCGTCCGGGACGACCGGGTCCTCGTGGTGAACCGGATGGCCACCACACCTGGCCTGTCTTCGAGCTCCCGTCGTCCGCCCGGCAGGCGGGAGCACACGGACAGGCCCGTGGGCGGCGCGGTGGTGACGCTGCGCGACCGCACCGAGCTGGAGTCGCTGGTCCGCGAACTGGACACCACCCGCAGCCTGACCGAGGCGCTGCGCGCCCAGGACCACGAGCACGCCAACCGGATGCACACCCTGCTCGGCCTGCTGGAGCTCGGCCGCCACGAGCAGGCCGTGGCCTTCATCTCCGAGCAGTCCGGCTCGCACGCCGCGGTCGCCGCCCGGATCGCCGAACAGGTGCAGGACCCGCACGTGGCAGCCCTGCTGGCGGGCAAGACGGCGGTGGCCGGCGAGCGCGGGGTACGGCTGGTGCTGGCCCCGGCGGCCCACCTGCCGGATGCGGTGGTGGACGCCCGGGCGCTGGTGACGGTGCTCGGCAATCTGATCGACAACGCGGTGGACGCGTCGGCGCCGCGGACAGGCCCGGGCGGTCGGGTGGAGGTGACGCTGGCCGCGGCCCGCTCCACCCTGCTGCTGCAGGTCGCGGACAGCGGCCCGGGCGTACCGGAGGAGCTGCGCGAGCAGGTCTTCGAGGAGGGGTGGACCAGCAAGGACGCGCCCGCGCACCGTCCGCGCGGGCTGGGCCTCGCCATGGTGCGGCGGCTGGTCGAACGGACCGGCGGCCGGATCGTGCTCGACTCCGGCCCGCTCGGCGGCGCCCGGTTCACCGTCGAGCTGCCCGAGGCCCTGCTCACCACTCAGCTCGTGGAGGCGTGATGATCGACGTACTCGTGGTGGACGACGACTTCCGGGTCGCGGACGTGCACGCCGCCTACGTGGCCAAGGTGCCGGGCTTCCGGGTGACGGGCACCGCCCACTCGGCCGGGGAGGCGCTGGCCGCGCTGGAGCGCCGCCCGGTGGACCTGCTGCTGCTCGACCACCACCTGCCGGACGAGACCGGCCTGACCCTGGTCCGTCGGCTGCGGGAACGCCAGGTGGCCTGCGACGTAATGATGGTGACCGCCGCCCGGGACGTCTCCACCGTGCACGCCGCGATGCAGCACGGCGCCCTGCAGTACCTGGTCAAGCCGTTCACCTTCGCCGGACTGCGGGAGAAGCTGGTCTCCTACGCGCAGCTGCGGCACGCGCTGGCCGCACCGGCCCGGGAGGCCGGCCAGGACGAGGTCGACCGGCTGTTCGCGACCCTGCGCAGCGCCTCCGCCCCGGTCGGGGCCCTGCCCAAGGGGCACTCGGCGCCGACCACCGACCTGGTGCTGGGCGTGCTGCGCCGGGCGGGCCGGCCGCTGTCCGCCCAGGAGGTCGCCGACGCCACCGGGCTCAGCCGCTCGACGGCGCAGCGCTACCTCAAGCAGCTGGAACGGGACAGCCGGCTGCGGCTGACCCTGCGCTACGGCGACACCGGCCGCCCGGAGCACCGCTACGGGCTGGCCGCCAGGACGTAGGGCCTGTCCTCCCGGATCCCTGCCGGGAACGCGGACATGGGGGAACCCCGGCGGCCCCAGGCCCGCCGGGGTTCCCCGGGGCGCGGCGCTCAGGGCAGACCCTAGGCCGCGCCCGCACCGGTGAGGGCACGCACCTCCAGCTCGGCGAAGCGGTCCGCGTCGGCGGGCTCGGGCGAGGTGAGCGTCCCGATCCAGCCGGCCAGGAAGCCGAGCGGGATGGAGATGATGCCGGGGTTCTCCAGCGGGAACCAGTGGAAGTCGACGCCGGGGAACAGCGCCGCCTTGGTGCCGGAGACCACCGGGGAGAAGAACACCAGCACGATCGCCGGAACCAGCCCGCCGTACACCGACCAGACCGCGCCCCGGGCGGTGAACCGCGACCAGAACAGGCTGTACAGCAGCACCGGCAGGTTGGCGGAGGCGGCCACCGCGAAGGCCAGGCCGACCAGGAAGGCGACGTTCAGCTGTTGGGCGAACAGGCTGATCGCGATCGCGGCCGCGCCGATCCCGGCAGCGGCGAACCGGGCGACCACCACCTCCTGCTGCTCGCTGGGCTTCTCCGTGACCTCGTCCGGACGGCCGCGCCGGGGGCGGCCGCGCCAGGCCCCGGCCCAGATGTCGTGGGCGAAGGCCGCCGAGGAAGCCAGGGTCAACCCGGCGACCACGGCGAGGATGGTGGCGAAGGCGATCGCCGAGATCAGCGCGAACAGCACCACCCCGCCGGTGCTGCCGTTGCCGCCGCCGAGCACCAGGGCGAGCAGCGGAACGGCGGTGTTCCCGGCCGAGTTGGCGTGCCGCACCTCGGCCGAGCCGACCAGCGCGGTGGCGCCGAGACCGAGCGCGATGGCCATCAGGTAGAAGCCGCCGACCAGCCCGATCGCCCACATCGTGGAGCGGCGGGCGGCCCGCGCGGTGGGCACGGTGTAGAAGCGGGACAGGATGTGCGGCAGGCCGGCGGTGCCCAGCACCAGGGCCAGGCCCAGGCTGAAGAAGTCCAGTCGGCTGGTGAGGGTGGTGCCGTACTTCAGGCCGGGTTCGAGGTAGCGGTGCCCGACGTCGCTGTGCTGGGCGGCCTGGCGCATCAGCTCGAACAGGTCGCCGTGGAAGCGGATCACCAGCAGCACGGTCAGCAGCCCCGAGCCGGCGATCAGCAGGAAGGCCTTGACGATCTGGATCCAGGTGGTGGCCCGCATCCCGCCGACCGTGACGTAGACGATCATCAGGGCGCCGACCGCGACGATGGTCCAGGTCCGGGCCTGGGAGCTGTCGGTGCCGAGCAGCAGGGCGACCAGCGAGCCGGCGCCGACCATCTGGGCGACCAGGTAGAGCAGGGTGACCACGACGCTGGCGCCGCCGGCCGCGGCGCGCACCTTGCGATGGCGCAGCCGCAGCGCGAGCACGTCGGCGAGGGTGTACCGGCCGGCGTTGCGGACGAGTTCGGCGACCAGCATCAGCACGACCAGCCAGGCGACCAGGAAGCCGATGCTGTAGAGCACGCCGTCGTAGCCGTACAGGGCGATCAGCCCGGCGACGCCGAGGAAGGAGGCGGCGGAGAGGTAGTCACCGGAGAGGGCGAAGCCGTTCTGCAGCGGGGTGAAGTCGCGGCCGCCAACGTAGAAGTCCTCGGCGGCGTTGCCCTGGCGGCCGACCCAGAAGGTGATGCCCAGGGTGACCAGGACGATGACGGCGAACAGCACGATCGCCAGGTCGTGGTGGTCGCCGGTGGGGGCGACGGGCGGCGGGGTGGCGGTGGTCGTCACCGCGGTCATCAGGGTCGTCATCGCAGCTGGTCCTGGGTGTCCCAGCGCAGGCCCAGGGCGGCGCGGTCGCGCTTGGTCCGGGCGTTGCGGGCGTAGAGCCAGGTGAGCAGGAAGGTGGTGGCGAACTGCAGCAGGCCGAGCAGCCAGGCCACGTTGAGCGGGCCGGCCACCCCGGTGCGCATCACGCCGGGGGCGACGGCCTCGGCGGCGACGTACATCAGGTACCAGCCGAGGAAGGCACCGCTGACCGGGAAGACGAACGCCCGGTAGCTGCGGCGGATGTCCTGGAAGGCGGCGCTGGCCTGGACCGTCCGGTAGACCTCGGTGCTGTCGGTGGCGCTCTCCGGCGCCGACTCCTGCCGGCGCGGGACGGCTGGCGCGGCCACCGGCTCGGCCGCGGCGGCCGTGGGCTGAACGGGGGAGGTGCGGACCGGTGCCGGCTGGGCCGGTACGGCCGTTCGGCGGGGTGCGGCAGCAGACTCGGACGCGGTGGCGGCGGCCGGAACGGCCCACCAGTCGAATCGCTGCCCCTGGCCGGGACTGCTGGTCTGCTGCTGTGGCACTGCTGCTCCTGGGCCGGGCCGGGCGTTCTGACCCGAACCATCATGGGGGCCGCCGGACACCGCCTCCGACCATCGCCGATACCTTCACTCGATAAGGTGATCGATTATCTGACGGATACTCATCGGACTACTGCTGCATACCGGTGATTCCGTGTCGGAAGGCGTACGCGACGGCCTGTGCCCGATCCCGTACCGCGGTCTTGGCGAACAGGTTGTTGATGTGGGTCTTCACGGTGGCCTGGCTGACGAACAGCCGCTGGGCGATCTCGGTGTTGGAGAGCCCCTCGGCGATCAGCGCGAGCACCTCGGCCTCCCGCACGGTCAGCCCGTCCGGCAGCTCCCCGGGCCGGGCGGCGGACCGCTCGGCCGCCGTCGCAGGCTGGGCCGGCTTCTCCGAAAGTCGTTCCAGCAGCCGGAGTTGGACCTGTGGAGAGAGACCGGCCGCGCCCGCCCGGACGTCCGCGATGGCCTTCGCGATCTCCTCGCCGCCGGCGTCCTTGGTGAGGTAGCCGCGCGCCCCGGCCTGCAGCGCCGGGAACAGCGAGTCGTCGTCGGCGTAGGTGGTGAGCACCACGACCTCGGTCTCCGGGTGGGCGGCCCGGATCCGCCGGGTCGCCTCGACGCCGTCCACCCGCGGCATCCGCAGGTCCATCAGCACCACGTCCGGGTGATGACGCTCCACCAGGGCGACGGCCTCCTCACCGTCCGCCGCCGCGCCGACCACCTCGATGCCGGGCAGCAACCCCAGCAGCATCACGATGCCCTCGCGCACCACCGTCTGGTCGTCCGCCACCAGCACTCTGGTGACCGCCCCGGTCATGCCGGCACCCGTAGCAACACGCGCCACCCTCCGTCCTCCGGGCCCGCCAGCAGGGTGCCGCCGAGCAGCTCCGCGCGTTCGCGCATCCCCAGCAGACCGTACCCGCTGCCGCTGCCGGCCAGCTCCCCGGAGGACTCGCCGCGCGGCGCCCGGGTGTTGCGCACCTCCAGCTCCACCGCCCCGTCCAAGTAGCGCAGTTCGACGGTGCACCGGGCGCCCGGCGCGTGCTTGCGGACGTTGGTCACCGCCTCCTGCGCGGTGCGCCGCACCGCGAGGCCCGCCTCGGCGGCCAGCGGCCGGGGCGTACCGGTGACGATGAGCACGGCCCGCTCGCCCTCGGTCAGCTCCACCAGGAACTCCCCGACCGGGGTCAGCTCCCCGCGCAGCGCGGACAGCGCCTGGCGGGTTTCGGCCAGTCCGTCCTGCGCCATCCGCCGGGCGGCGACGACCCGTTCGCGGATCTGCTCACGTTCCGTCCCGGCGTCCAGCATCAGCCGGGCCGCCTCCAGGTGGACCAGCTGCGCGGAGAGGCTGTGGGCGAGCACGTCGTGGATCTCCCGGGCGATCCTGGCCCGTTCGGCGAGCGCCGCGCTCTCCGCCTCGGCGGCCCGGGCGGCACGCTCCTGGGTGAGCAGCCGACGGGCGGTCCCGCGCGCCTCGATGTCCAGCCGCAGCAGGAAGCCGAGCAGGGTGACCCCGCCGATGGTGGCGGCGATGCTGAGCCAGCTCGCCCAGGAGGCCGCGGTGTACGAGCCCAGCGCGGCCGTCGCGGTGAGCAGCGCTGGCGCGGGCGGCAGCCGGACCAGGGCGATCACGGCCAGCCCGATCCAGAGCAGGTCGGCGAGCGTGTAGGCCCGCCCCCAGTTGGCCAGCCAGGCGGCGCCGACCAGGGCGGTGGCCAGCAGGTACGAGGCCGTCGGGCCCTGTTCCCGGCTGGCCTGGAGGTAGAGGGCGCACAGCGCGACGGCCGCGGCCAGTCCGGCCGCCGCGGCCACCACGGCCCAGCCGGCGTACTTCCCGTCGGAGAAGGTCCCCCAGCCGACGACGGCCAGCAGGACGATCCGGCCGAGCACGGTGAGGACCCGCCGCGGCTGGCTCTCGGCCTCGCGCTCCAGCCCCTCGCGGGACGGCCAGCGGGTCCAGTACCACCCGGCCACGGGTGCCTCCTCGGTGCTCACGGCAGTGGGTCAGTGCAGGACGGGGATGGTCTGCGCGGGCTCCAGCGTCCGGACCCTCCAGTTCACCACGAGCGAGCGGACCAGCAGCAGGACCGCCATGCCGAGCATCAGCGCGCTGCCCGCCTGGTGGACGTGCAGGGCCGAGCCGATCGCGTAGAGCC
The DNA here is from genome assembly GCF_053598235.1 of Kitasatospora sp. NPDC001159. Lineage (NCBI taxonomy): Bacteria > Bacillati > Actinomycetota > Actinomycetes > Kitasatosporales > Streptomycetaceae > Kitasatospora > Kitasatospora sp. NPDC001159. Next base: position 4,786 of record NZ_JBSFJV010000115.1, on the reverse strand, counting down.
CGATCCGGATGGCGATCATGCCGCCCCAGGCGGCCAGGGTGGCCTTGGAGCCCTTGAGCAGGACGGTGCCGTCCGAGGCCCGCCAGATCTGGACGGTCCAGCCCCAGACGGTGCCCATCGCGAGCACGGTGACCATCCCGGCGGCCAGCAGGGTGACCGAAAGCGCGGTGTGCTGGTGGTCGATGATCTGCGGATCGCGCAGCGCGAGCACGCCCAGGATGAGCGGCAGCAGCCAGAAGCGGCGCTCGGTGTCCAGGCGTTGGACGCGCATCTGGCGCTGGACCACCAGGACCACCACCGCGGCGATCACGAGGAGGCTGGCTACGGAACTCATGCCGCCACCTCGCTGCGCTGGGCAGGGGCATCCGCCCACACGCGCCTTTCGATGATTCGCTCGCCACGCTCGCTCATGGGATTTCTCCGTCCCGGGGAAAGGCTTGTTGCTGACCTCTCCGACGCTACGGATCCGACGGTTCCCGCTGATCGGAGCCGGGGTGGACCCCGGGTGGAACCGACAGCGCGAGGGCCCTCCACCCGTGGGTGGAGGGCCGTCCCGGAACGACCGGGATCAGGCGTCGATGCGCGAGCGGTCCAGGGTGGCCGCCGAGTCCACGATGAACTCCTTGCGCGGGGCGACGTCGTTGCCCATCAGCAGGTCGAAGATCTTCTCGGCCTGCTCCAGGTCACCCAGGTTGATCCGGCGCAGCGTGCGGTGGCGCGGGTCCATGGTGGTCTCGGCCAGCTGGTCGGCGTCCATCTCGCCCAGACCCTTGTAGCGCTGCACCGGCTCCTTCCAGCGCATCCCCTTGCGCTGGAACTCCAGCAGGGTGGAGCGCAGTTCGGCGTCGGAGTAGGTGTAGTGGTACTTCTCCTGGCCGCGCTTGGGGTTGGTGAGCTCGATCCGGTGCAGCGGCGGCACGGCCGCGAAGACCCGGCCCTGCTCGACCATCGGCCGCATGTAGCGGTGGAAGAGGGTCAGCAGCAGGGTACGGATGTGCGATCCGTCGACATCGGCGTCGGCCATGAAGATGACCCGGCCGTAGCGGGCCTGGTCGATGTCGAAGGTGCGGCCCGAGCCGGCTCCTATGACCTGGATGATCGCGGCGCACTCGGCGTTCTTGAGCATGTCGCTCACCGAGGCCTTCTGGACGTTGAGGATCTTGCCGCGGATCGGCAGCAGCGCCTGGAACTCGGAGTTGCGGGCGAGCTTGGCGGTGCCGAGCGCGGAGTCACCCTCGACGATGAACAGTTCGCTGCGCTCGACGTCGTCGCTGCGGCAGTCGGCCAGCTTGGCGGGCAGCGAGCTGGTCTCCAGCGCGGTCTTACGGCGCTGGGCCTCCTTGTGCTGGCGGGCGGCGACCCGGGTGCGGGCGGCCGCGACGACCTTCTCCAGCACGGCCCGGGCCTGCAGCTTCTCGTCCTTCTTGGCCGAGGTGAGGAAGGCCTTGAGCTCCTTGGCGACGACGGCGGCGACGATCCGGTTGGCCGCCGAAGTGCCGAGCACCTCCTTGGTCTGGCCCTCGAACTGCGGCTCGGCGAGCCGGACGGTGACCACCGCGGTGAGGCCCTCGGTGGCGTCGTCCTTGGTGATGTCGTCCTCGGCGACGCGCAGCAGCTTGCTGGCGCGCAGCACCTCGTTGACGGTCTTGGCCAGCGAGCGCTCGAAGCCGGTGACGTGGGTGCCGCCCTTGGGGGTGGCGATGATGTTGACGAAGGAGCGCAGGGTGGTGTCGTAACCGGTGCCCCAGCGCAGCGCGATGTCCACCCCGAGGTGGCGGGTGACCTCGGTGGGAGTCATGTGACCGAGCTCGTCCAGGACGGGCACGGTCTCCTTGAAGGTGCCCTCACCACGCAGCCGCAGCACGTCGGAGACCGGCTTGTCGGGGGCCAGGAACTCGCAGAACTCGGCGATGCCGCCGTCGTAGTGGAAGACCGACTCCTCGACCTGCTCGCTCTCGGTGAGGCGCTCGTCACGCACGACGATGGTCAGGCCGGGGACCAGGAAGGCGGTCTGCCGGGCGCGGTTGTGCAGGTTCTCCAGGGAGAGTTTGGCGTCCTTGAGGAAGATCTGCCGGTCGGCCCAGTAGCGGATCCGGGTGCCGGTGCGGGTCTTCGGCACCTTGCGGGTCCGGCTGAGGCCGTTGGCGGGCTCGAAAGGCGCGTCCGGGCTCGCCTCGGTGAAGATGCCGGGGGTGCCGCGGCGGAAGCTGATCGCGTGGGTGTGGCCGCTGCGGTCGACCTCGACGTCCAGTCGGGCGGAGAGCGCGTTGACGACCGAGGCGCCGACGCCGTGCAGACCGCCGGAGGCCGCGTAGGAGCCGCCGCCGAACTTGCCGCCGGCGTGCAGCTTGGTCATCACGACCTCGACGCCGGACAGCCCGGTCTTGGGCTCGACGTCGACCGGGATGCCGCGGCCGTTGTCGCGGACCTCGACCGAGGAGTCGGGGTGCAGCAGGACCTCGATGCGGTCGCAGTAGCCGCCCAGCGCCTCGTCGACGGAGTTGTCGATGATCTCCCAGAGGCAGTGCATCAGGCCGCGGCTGTCGGTCGAGCCGATGTACATGCCGGGGCGCTTGCGGACGGCCTCCAGGCCCTCCAGGACGAGCAGGTGCCGCGCGGTGTAGTTGGAACCGTCGTCGCCGGCCAGCAGCGCGGACGGCACGGTCGTTTCGGCACTCACGCGGCACTCTCCTCGGTGAAGTTCTGTCTCATCGGTCACATCCGGACGCATCCGGACCAACCGCCAGTGCAGCACGCCGCACCGACAGTCGTCGCTCTGTGTGCTTGCACCCCTGCTCCGGGTGCACAGCACGACGGGACGGCCCTGCGCAGCTTGTACGCGCTGCGCGAACAAGGACCGCGCCCGGGTGTGGGCCCCGGGGCCCCATCTCCTCCCGGTACCACCGGTCCTGGCGGATCGTGGGGCCCGGCGCAGGCCCCGGAACTGCCGTTATGCAGGCTACCGGGGCCCTGGACGGGGCTTATGCTCCAACCCGGCAGAGGATTATGCTACGCGGACCTCGCACCCGATCCCGATCGGGCGTTCGAGCGATGGGCGGATCCCGGAATTCGGCACGCATGAACCACCGACGCCCGGGGCACGTCCTCATCAACACAGCAGAATCCTCAGAGAAGAAAAGCCACGAGCGGGAACGTTTTCGGCCTGGTTGGATGTTGACCCTGGTACGACAGCTCGTCGAGCTAGAGAAGAGGCGACGTGACTACTGTTCTGACACCTGCGAGCCCGCTCACCGCGGCTGACCGCTGCGACCGCTGCGGCGCCCAGGCCTACCTGCGCGTCGTACTCGCCAGCGGCGGAGAGCTGCTCTTCTGCGCCCACCACGGCCGGAAGTTCGAGCCCGAGCTCAAGAAGATCGCCGTGGAGATACAGGACGAGAGCGGCCGTCTCACCACCAGCACCACCACGACGGCCGCGGACGACGAGCGCTGATTCACAGGCGCCGCAACCAGCAGCCAGCGTCGAGCTGTGTCCGGTCGCACACCGCGCGCGACCGGTGAGCCGGGTGGCCGGTCCCCCAGCGGGCCGGCCACCCGGCTCAGCTGTTCTCCGGACGGTTCTCGCACGTTCGCCCGTTCCGGACACCTGGTTCGCGGGTCGCCCGGGCCCGAAACGGCGTCAGAACGTCACCGCGCCATCACGCGCGGCGACGCTCACAGCGCGGAGCGCACCGCGCCCGTGACCGAGGACAGCCGGGTGTAGACGCCGGGGTGGGCCGCCTCGGCGCAGCCCGTCCCCCAGGAGACCAGGCCGACCAGCCGCCCGCCGACGATCAGCGGGCCACCGCTGTCGCCCTGGCAGGCGTCCTTCCCGCCCTTCTCCTCGCCCGCGCAGACCATGCCCCGGGCATCGAACTTACCCTCCTGCCCGCCCGGGTAGGCACGCGCGCAGGTCTGGTCCGAGACGATCGACACGTCCGCCCCGCGTAGCACCGGCGAGTAGTCGCCCCGACCGCTGGTGTCGCCCCAGCCGTACACCCGAGCCCTGGTCCCGGCCGCGTACGGCGCGCTCTCGCCCTGGCCGACCAGCTCGACCACCGGCCGGGAGCCCTGGGAGTCGGCGAGGGTGAGCACCGCGACGTCGTTCAGGTTCGCCGCGAAGTCGTAGTCGGGGTGGATCCAGACCGACCGGACGGCCACCTCACGGCCGGCCGATCCGCGCATGTCGTCCCGACCCACGACCACCTTGAGCCCCGGCCGGTCCACCCGCCCCTTGGCCTCGTCGTGGAAGCAGTGCGCCGCCGTCACCACCTTGGTCGGGGTGACCAGCGCACCCCCGCAGAACTGGCCGGAGCGCCCACTGCCGAACTGCTGGCGGCTGGCCAGCGCCACGATCCACGGGTGGTCCGCGGTGCTCACCATGCTGCCGCCGACCACCCGGCGCTGCGCCTCGGCCGGGCCCGCCGCACCGAGGGCGACCAGCGGGACCGGCACGGCAGCGAGCAGCGCCAGCGCGACGGCCCGTCGGCGGCGACGGCCCGTCCGGGCGGCGGCCGGGTCGGCCCGGGGCGGGGCGGGGGTCGGCAGATCAGCGCGGTCCGGGTCGGTCAGCACCGTGACTCCAGAAAGCTCGACAGCAGGCAACCGGCACAGCGTAGGTGACCAGCTACACTGCGCGACCACTTCCCGTCGCGTCGCCACCCGGACGAGCGACAAGCGCCACTCGAACGCTGACGAACCCGGCCCCGAACGTGAAGAACCACGTGCGCAACATCCTGGAGAAACTCCAACTGCACTCCAGGATGGAGGCGGTGGTGTACGCGATGCG
>NZ_JBSFJV010000114.1:0-23134 GCF_053598235.1 Kitasatospora sp. NPDC001159 | reverse complement strand
GGAACGGACACTTCCTTCAGGCCGCCTTCCAGCGGGCCCTCCGGGCGCTTCGTTCTTTCGTGTTTCCAGCTTATCAGATGTTTTCCGCTCCGTTTTCCGGAGTTTCATTCATCGGATTCGCTTTCCGCTTTGCCGCCCCGGTCTCCCGCGGCGACTCCGGAACTGTACGGGGACCGACCCGCCACATGCAAATCGCCCCCGCCGGGGGTTCCGGGCGGGGGCGATGTGACGGCGATCAGATCCGGCGAACCGGATCAGCGGGCCCGGATCAACGGACCTCGGTGATCTCCGGGCCACGCGCGAACGGGTCGAGCGCGGTGCCGCCGAAGCGGCTCTCGCCCTCGCCGGCGGCGGCAGCAGCCCCGCCACCGTCGGCAACCATCTGGGCGTCCTCGGGAAGCTTCAGCACGATCGGGTCGCGGGGCGCCATCGGGCTCTCACCGCGCACGACGACGGTCTGGCGGAAGACCTGCTCCAGGATGCCGGCCATCTCGGGCTGCACGGCGGCCTGGCCCGAGATCACACCACGCAGGAACCAGCGCGGGCCGTCGCAACCGACGAAGCGCACCAGCTGCACACCCTGGGTGCCGTCCGGGAGCTGCACCGGGACCTGGGCGCGGAGGTGCCAGCCGAGCGGGCCCTCCTCCTCGTCCACGAGGCCGCCCTGCGAGGTGATGCCGTTGGCGATCTCCTCGCGGACCTCCCCCCAGATGCCCTCCGACTTGGGGGCCGCGAAGGCCTGGAGCTGGATGGCGCTGTTGCCGAGCACGAGGGTGGCGGCGACGATCGCGTCACCGGCGACCTCGACGCGCAGCTCCATGCCCTCGACACCGGGGACCAGCAGACCCCCGAGGTCGACGCGGCCCTCCTCGGGGTTCTCCAGCTCGGAGTGGTCCCACGGGCCGTCCGGCCGCGGGGCCGGCGGCAGGCCGACCTTGTCGGCCGGGTCCAGCTCGGTCACGTTCTCGCTCTCGGCGGAACCTTCGACGTCATCGGCCGTCTCGTCGGCGCTGATGGCGTCGTCGGCGAGCTGCTCGACAGCGTCCTCGCTCTTCTGGCGACGACGGAACACGGTCACTGTCCTTCCCGGTCCAAGACCGATGCGAATACCTGCTCGGCTTCCTGCGAGGCCGCGGGAATGCTAGACCGCGGCGTGGCCACCGGTCGACCCGAACCCACCCTCAGCGCGTGCCGACCCGGGCAGCTCGGCCACTTCGTGGAAGCGGGCCTTCTCGACCTGCTGGATGACCAGCTGGGCGATCCGGTCCCCTCGGCGGAAGCTGACCCCCTCGCGCGGGTCCAGATTGACGACGATCACCTTGATCTCTCCACGGTACCCGGCATCGACCGTCCCCGGGGCGTTCACGAGCGCAACTCCGCACCGAGCTGCGAGCCCGGAGCGGGGGTGGACGAAGGCCGCGTAGCCGTCCGGGAGCGCGATGGCGACGCCGGTGGGGAGCACCGCCCGCTCACCGGGGGCCAGCTCGGCGTCGACGGTGGTGCGCAGATCGGCACCGGCGTCCCCGGGCTGCGCGTACTCGGGCAGGGGCAGCTCGGGGTCGACGCGCCTGATCAGGACGTCCAGCGGCGGGCGGGGGGTCTCGCTCAAGGGTTCACCTCAAAGGCTCGTGCGCGCTTCATCAGATCCGGGTCGTCGAGGACCTTCTCGATGTCCTCGGGACGACCGTGCGTGGTGAAGTGTTCCAGCTTCACCTGGATGAAGAGCGCCTGAGCACGCACGGCGACCGGTCCGTCCGGCCCGCCGATCCGCGCCTCGGCGGCGCTGTAGATCTTGCGGCCGTGCACGCCGGTGATCCAGGCGCGCAGGTGCAGCACCGAGTCGACGGGCACCGGGCGGAGGAAGTCGGTCTCCAGCCGGCCGGTCACCGCGGGGGCGTGCAGCAGCCAGCTGAGCGTGCCGAGGGTCTCGTCCATCGCTGTTGTCAGCACGCCGCCATGGGCCAACCCAGGGCCGCCCTGGTGGACGTCCCGGACGGTGAATTCGGCGGTGACGTCGAGCCCCTCGCCGGCGACCGCGTCGATCCGCAGGCCGCCGGGGTGCTGCGGGCCGCAGCCGAAGCAGTGCTCGTAGTGGGCGCCGAGCCGGGTGCCGGGGGCGGGCGCCTCGGGTGCGCGCGCCGGCAGGGCGGCGTCCGGCGGCGGGGTGGTCGGGGTCGGCGGCAGCGCGGGCGCCAGCGGGTCGGTGGGGGTGGTGGGGGATGTCGTACCGGTCACGCCGACCCACCCTACCCAGGGGTAGCAAGGCCTCCGGTGGGGGTGGCGTCCCGCCCCCGGCGTCAGGGCGCCCACAATGGAGGCATGTACGACGAACGCCTCACGGTGCCGCGCTCCTGGTGGCTGCTCCCGGTCGCAGTCGGTCTCACCCTCGCGCTGATCCTGATCCGGGTCAGCGGCCCGGCCGCGTTGATCGGCCTGGTGGTCGGCATCGCCGTCGGCGCGGTGGCGATCAGCAGCTACGGCTCGGCCCGGATCCGCGTGGTGCAGGGCTCGCTGGTGGCCGGACCGGCCCGGATCCCGGTGGAAGCGCTGGGCGCCGCGCACGCGCTGAGCCCCTCCGAGGCCACGGCTTGGCGCGGTCCGAAGGCCGACCCCCGCGCCTTCATGCTGCTGCGCAGCTACGTCCCGACGGCGCTGCGGGTCGAGGTGGACGACCCGGCCGACCCGACGCCCTACCTCTACCTGTCGACCCGCTCGCCGATGAAGCTGGCCGACGCGCTGGAGGAGGCCCGGCGCGGCGCCCGGACGTAACGGGCGCGACCCGGGGCGAGAAGGCCGAGAAAACCGAGAGGGACGGTTCCGCTGCTGCGGGACCGTCCCTACGACTTTGTCCTGGCCGACGCCCTACTGGCCGGTGCTGTACCGGTCGAGGCCTTGAGTGCCTGTGCGCCGCCGAACGACTCCGTCCTCCCGGGCCCGTCCCTGTGAACGGTCCGCGGACCTGCCGTCCGGCCCCGCTGCCCGGGGCCGGAAGGGGCGTTGTGCCGGTCCCGCGGGAGCCGCGGGCACCGGGCGCTGTCCGCTACGGCGCTCAGGCGCCGCAGTCCCGGCAGATCGGGTTGCCGTTCTTCTCGCTGTAGAGCTGGCTGCGGTGGTGCACCAGGAAGCAGCTCATGCAGGTGAACTCGTCGGCCTGCTTCGGCAGCACCCGGACGGCGAGCTCCTCGTTCGAGAGGTCGGCACCGGGGAGCTCCATGCCCTCGGCAGCCTCGAACTCGTCGACGTCGACAGAGCTGCCGCCCTTGTCGTTCCGCCGAGCCTTGAGTTCCTCGATGCTGTCCTCGTTGAGCTCGTCGTCAGTCTTGCGTGGGGTGTCGTAGTCCGTTGCCATTTTTCGCTCTCCCCCTCCGGGTTGTGCGGTGTGTGCGGTATCTCCAGCGCACGTAACGCATGGGAGGTCGGTCTTGTGCCCGACCCGAGGCGGAGATTTTGCCTTACTTCAAGCCCTGTTACTCAATCGACACTCAGCCAGGGCTCCGTTGGGGTGATCCCTTGGGGCGCGGGAGGCCTCACGCTGGGCCATCACCGACCCCCCGCACGCCCGCCGTGGCCGCGACGCTCAGTGAGCGAAGACCGTACTGGTGTCCGCCGAATCCCTTGCCCACCAGGGATGCCGACCAATCCTTCGGACCGCCCGCAGGTCGGAATCCAGTTACGGACGGCGATCGACACCCCCAACAGGGTGATCACTCTCCGGGGTTGCCTGACGCCAGGGAGCGATACGGCGTGAGCTTGGTCACGTTCGAAATTTTCCTGGGCAAATCACGGAAAATCCACCCACTCCGACCTCCCGGCGAAGGGCCGCCGGAGCCCCTACTCGGCGGCGCGGCGGGCCGCCCGGCGCGCCAGTATCGCGGCCTGGCGCTCCTCGAACTTGCGCGCCTGCGCGTCCAGCCCGTCCAGGAACACACCCAGCTCGTTCTGGGCCACCATGCCCTCCGGGCCGAGGCCGCCGATCTCCATCACGCGCAGGTTGCGCAGCACCGGCTGCAGCACGTCGTCGTGGTGGATGCGGAGGTTGTACACCCCGCCGAGGGCGATCTGCGCGGCGGCGCGCTCGAAGCCGGGGATGCCGTGGCCGGGCATCCGGAAGTTGGTGACCACGTCGGCGATGGCGCGCATGGCCTGGTCAGGGGCGATCTCCAGGGCGGCCTTCAGCAGGTTCCGGTAGAAGACCATGTGCAGGTTCTCGTCGTTGGCGATCTTCGCCAGCAGCTGCTCGCACAGCGGGTCCCCGGCGAACTTGCCGGTGTTGCGGTGCGCGATGCGGGTGGCCAGCTCCTGGAAGGCCACGTACGCGACCGAGTGCAGCATGCTGTGCGCGTTGTCGGACTCGAAGCCCTCCGACATGTGGTTCATCCGGGCCCGCTCCAGCTCCACCGGGTCGACGGCCCGGGTGGCGAGCAGGAAGTCGCGGATGGCTATGCCGTGCCGGCCCTCCTCGGCGGTCCAGCGGTGCACCCAGGTGCCCCAGGCACCCTCACGGCCGAACATGGTCGCGATCTCGTGGTGGTAGCTGGGGAGGTTGTCCTCGGTCAGCAGGTTCACCACCAGTGACACCCGTCCGAGCGGGGTCACCTTGGACTGCTCGACGTTCCAGGCCTCGCCGCCCAGCACGCCGTCGAAGTCGCGGCCCTGGCTCCACGGGACGAACTCGTGCGGCATCCACTCCTTGGCTACGCCCAGGTGGCGGTTGAGCTCGTTCTCCACGACCTCTTCGAGGGCCAGGATCAGCCGCGTGTCGGTCCAGCCGCTCGATCCGAGCGAGGTGCTGCTCTGCACAGGGGCGATGGTCACGGTCTTGCTCCTGGGGGACGGGCACGCGCGGGACGGGCGCGTAGGGCGGGCACACGCGGTACGGAGCCGTCGGCGGGGCACACCGGCGGACGCACTTACGGTTGCGTAGGTTACGACACCGTAAGTTGCCCGGGCCGGAAATGACAAGCCGCCCCCGGCAGGCCTTATGTCGTCTTGACAGGCCTGACGGGGGCGGCTGAAAACAGTCGCCCACGGAACATGACGACCCGGGGGATCCGTTACGGCGTGGGAATGCGCACCCGCATGGTGAGGCCGCCGCCGGCGCGCGAGGTGGCCTCGATGGTGCCGCCGTGGGCGTGCACCACCGAGCGGACGATGGACAGGCCGAGCCCGACCCCCTTGTCGCTGCGGGTGCGGTCGGCGCCCTTGATCCGGCGGAACGGCTCGAAGATGTGCTCCAGCTCGTACCCGGGCACCACCGGGCCGGTGTTGGAGACCACCAGCTCGCCGCCGCCCGGCACCTCGGCGGTGGCCAGCTCGACCCAGCCACCGGGGGTGTTGTAGCGGACGGCGTTCTGCAGCAGGTTGAGCGCGAGCCGCTCCAGCAACACGCCGTTGCCCGCGACCACGGCCGGATCGAGCTTCGAGCGCAGCTCGACCTCGCGCTTGTCGGCCTCGCCCCGGGTCTGCTCCAGCGCCCGGGTGGCAACCTCGGACAGCTCCACCGGGCGGCGGTCGGTCAGCTCGTTCTCGCTGCGGGCGAGCAGCAGCAGGCCCTCGACCAGCTGTTCGCTGCGCTCGTTGGTGGCCAGCAGGGTCTTGCCGAGCTGCTGGAGGTCGGGCGAGGCGGCCGGGTCGGAGAGCTGGACCTCCAGCAGGGTGCGGTTGATCGCCAACGGGGTGCGCAGCTCGTGCGAGGCGTTGGCGACGAAGCGGCGCTGGGAGTCGAAGGAGCGGTCCAGCCGGTCCAGCATGCCGTCGAAGGTGTCGGCGAGCTCCTTGAGCTCGTCGTCCGGCCCGTCCAGCTCGATCCGGCGGTGCAGGTCGGAGGAGGCGACGTCGCGGGCGGTACGGGTGATCCGGCCGAGCGGGCGCAGCACCCGGCCGGCCATCGCGTAGCCGGCCGCGAAGGCGATCACGGCGAGGCAGACCAGCACGGTGAGCGACTTCTGCAGCAGCGTGTTGAGCGCCGAGGTGGAGCGGGACTCGTGGATCGAGGCGAGCGCCTCGTTCAGCTGGTCGCTGGACATCGGGCGGCCGTTGACGTAGAAGGTCGACGACACGCTGCCGTTGGGGTTGAGCACGGTGAAGTTGAACTGCTGCGGCGCCACGTCGTGCAGCGCCTGCCGGACGAAGAAGTACATCAGCAGCAGCAGCACGACGCCGGCCATCAGGAACATCCCGCCGTAGAGCAGGGTCAGCCGCATCCGGATGGTGGGGCGGAACGGCAGCCAGGCGAGCATCCCGTCGCCGGGCACGTACGTGTCCTGGCGGGGCTGGCGCGGCGGCAGGACGGGCTTCGGCGGGACGGGGCGCGGGCCGCCGGCGGGCGCGCCGGAGGGCCCGCCGACCGGGGGCGGGGTGGTCATGATGGTCCTCTCGGGGCGTCCGCCGGGGCGGGCGCGGGGTGCGGCGGGGAGTCCTCGGGGGGACTTCCGGGGGGCGTGTTCCAGTCAGATCCGGTAGCCGGAACCGGGCACGGTGACGATCACCGGCGGGTCGCCGAGCTTGCGGCGCAGCGTCATCACGGTGACGCGCACGACGTTGGTGAACGGGTCGGTGTGCTCGTCCCAGGCCTTCTCCAGCAGCTGCTCGGCGGAGACGACGGCGCCGCCGGCCCGCATCAGCACCTCCAGGACGGCGAACTCCTTGGGGGCGAGCTGGACGGTGCGTCCGTCGCGGATCACCTCGCGCCGGCCGGGGTCGAGCGAGATGCCGGCCCGCTCCAGCACCGGGGGCAGCGGGATGGTCGCGCGGCGGCCCAGCGCCCGGACCCGGGCGACGAGTTCGCTGAAGGCGAACGGCTTCGGAAGGTAGTCGTCCGCGCCGATCTCCAGGCCCTCGACCCGGTCGCTGATGTCGCCGGAGGCGGTCAGCATGATCACCCGGGTGGCCAGTCCCTGCTCGACCACCTTGCGGCACACGTCGTCGCCGTGCACCAGCGGGAGGTCGCGGTCCAGGACGACCACGTCGTAGTCGTTGACCGCGATGCGCTGGAGCGCGGCCTCCCCGTCGTACACCACGTCCACGGCCATCGCCTCGCGGCGCAGGCCGGTCGCGACGGCCTCGGCAAGCAGCTGCTCGTCCTCGACGACGAGAACCCGCACGGTCGTTGTCCCTTCTCCAGGCCGGCCCCGGAAGCGGACGCACGGCTCCGACGGTGCCTCCATCCTGCCTGGTCCTGCGGTAAAGCAGCGATAAGCTGCCGCTCAGGCACGGAGCGGAGCCCCCCGCCGGTGACCGTTCGTGCCGGGACCGCTCCGCTTGGAATGTGACACGGGCAACTTTCTTGCGGCAGGAGGTTTCCCCGGCCTCCGGGCGGGGAGGACAGCTGCACACCCGCGATCTGGCTGTTGGCCGATCGCACCCACCCGCCGTGCGTTCATCCGCGCCGGCCCTGGGGCTGGGATGTCACCGGGAGCGGCCGAAGGCCGTCTCCGCGCCCGACCGGAGATCCACCACCCGCCGGCCCGGACGCTTTCGCTGGCTTGACCTCCTCGGGGCGGAGAACGTACGACCGTGCACGTCCGACACAGTAAGGGGGCCCGTATGGACGCCTTCAAGGCCGGAATCCTGCAGCGCATAGCCAACGCCGAGCAGGACCTGCACCGCGCGATCGAGGCCGGGGACGAGTTCCTCGCCGAGGTGGAGCAGTCCGAGCTGGACGACCTGCGTCGTCTGGCCGCCGAGCACGGTGTGGACACCGTGCTGGAGCGCCACCGCACCGCCGCCTGACCCGACGCCGGTCTCCGGCACCTGCGGCCCTGCGGGGGCCGTGCGAAACCCCCAGGCCCTGGCATCCCCCGTATGCCAGGGCTCTTCGCATGTCCGGGGTCCCCCGGTCAGTCCGCCCAGGCGCGCAGCGCGGCCAGGCGCTCCTGCAGCGGCTCGTACACGCCCGGGGCGGCGGCCACGGTCAGCTCGCCGTCCGGGCCATGCCCGGGGCGGCCGCCGACCAGGGCGCCGGCCTCGGTGGCGATCAGGCAGCCGGCCGCGCGGTCCCAGGGGGCGAGGCCGCGTTCGTAGTAGCCGTCCAACCGCCCGGCGGCCACGTCGCACAGGTCCACCGCGGCCGCCCCGCCCCGGCGGATGTCCCGCACCTCGGGCATCAGGGCGAGCAGCACCTCGGCCTGGCGCACCCGCACCGACTGGACGTAGTTGAAGCCGGTGCCGATCAGCGCCTGGCCCCAGGGCGGGGCCGGGCGGGTGGAGACCGGCCGGCCGTCGAGGCGGGCGCCGCGGCCGAGGACGGCGTGGAACAGCTCGCCGCGCGCCGGGGCGTAGACCACCCCGACGACGGCGCGGCCGTCCACCTCGGCGGCCACGCTGACCGCCCAGGAGGGCAGCCCGTAGAGGTAATTGACCGTGCCGTCGAGCGGGTCGACGACCCAGCGCACCCCGCTGGTGCCGGGGCGCTCGGCGCCCTCCTCGCCGAGGTAGCCGTCCTCGGGGCGGCGGTCGGCGATCAGCTCCAGGAGGAGCTTCTCGGAGGCGAGGTCCATCGCGGTCACCACGTCGACCGGGCTGCTCTTGGTGCCGGCCACGCCGAGGTCGGCTGGGCGGCCGTCGCGCAGCAGGGCGCCGGCCTGCCGGGCCGCGTCCAGGGCGACGTCCAGCAGGTCGTCTAGGAGCCGGTCGTCGGGCAGGGCGGGGGTGGACACGGGTTCTCCTCCGGAAGGGGTCAGCGCTCTGCGGCGGCAGGGCGGGGGGCGCGGGGGTTGGGGCAGCAGGCCACGGCGCACACGTCGTGGCTGGGGCCGAGCGTGCCCAGGGCGCAGCGGGTCACGCTCCCGCCGCGCTCGACGGCGGCCCGTTCCAGGACCAGTTCGCGCACGGCGGCGGTGAACCGCGGGTCGGCGCCGACGGTGGCGGCGCGGGCCACCGGCAGGCCGAGTTCGGCGGCCTTGGCGACGGCCTCGGTGTCGAGGTCGTACTTGACCTCCATGTGGTCGGAGACGAACCCGATCGGGACCATCACCACGGCCGGCGCGCCGTCGGCGTGCTGGGCCTCCAGGTGGTCGCAGATGTCGGGTTCCAGCCACGGGATGTGCGGGGCGCCGCTGCGGCTCTGGAACACCAGCTGCCACGGCCGGTCGGCTACGCCGGTGCGCTCGGCGACGGCCGCGGTGATCAGCCGGGCCACGTCCAGGTGCTGGGCGACGTACGCGCCGCCGGGGGTGCCGCGGGCCGGGTCGTCCGGGGCGCCGGAGGTCTCGGCCATCGCGTCCGGGATGGAGTGGGTGGTGAACGCCAGCCGGGCGGCGGGGCGGACGGCCTCGGGCAGCTGTTCCAGGGCGGCCAGGGTGGCGTCGATCATCGGCTCGACGAAGCCGGGGTGGTTGTAGAAGTGCCGCAGCTTGTCGACGGTCAGCGCCGGCCCTCCCTCCTCGGCGAGGGTGGCGAGCGCGTCGGCCAGGTTCTCCCGGTACTGGCGACAGCCCGAGTAGCCGGCGTAGGCGCTGGTGGCGAGGACGGCGATCCGGCGGTGGCCGTCGGCGGCCAGCTCCCGCAGGGTGTCCACCAGGTAGGGCGCCCAGTTCCGGTTGCCCCAGTACACCGGCAGGTCCAGCCCGTGCTCGGCGAAGTCCTTCCGCAGGGCGGCGAGCAGTTCGCGGTTCTGCCCGTTGATCGGGCTGACCCCGCCGAACATGAAGTAGTGCTTGCCCACCTCCTTCAGGCGTTCCTTGGGGATGCCGCGGCCGCGGGTGACGTTCTCCAGGAACGGGACGACCTCCTCGGGGGCCTCGGGCCCGCCGAAGGAGAGCAGCAGCAGGGCGTCGTACGGGGCGGCGCCGGAGGGGGAGGGTTTGCGCGCGTCGGACATGGCACCGATCCTGCCACTGAGGGGACGGGGCCCGGCGCCGGGGCCGCGCGGGTGTCCGGAAAATACTGTTTGCCAACGTACGTAAGCTGTGTTGACCAGCTTTGTTCCTTACCCCCTGTCCGGAGCTCCCGTGCTGTCCAGCTACCGCCGAATATTCGCCTCCCCCGGCACCGTGGCCTTCTCCTCGTCCGGCTTCATAGCCCGCCTGCCGATCTCCATGGCCGGCATCGGCATCGTGACCATGCTCTCCCAGCTGACCGGGTCGTACGGACTGGCGGGCGCGGTCCAGGCGACGATGGCGATCGCCGCCGGGGCCCTCGGCCCGGCGGTCTCCTGGCTGGTCGACCGACGCGGACAGCGCCGTGTCGCGCTCCCGGCCACCGCGCTGACCGTCGCCGCGGCGGCCGGAATGCTGCTCAGCGCCCACTTCCACGCACCGTCCTGGACGCTCTTCCTCTTCGCCGTCGGCCTGGGCGTGATGCCCAGCGCCGGCGCCATGGTCCGCGCCCGCTGGGCCCACCTCTACCGGGACGACACCGCCAAGCTACACACGGCGTACTCCTTCGAGGCCGTCGTCGACGAGGTCTGCTTCATCGTCGGCCCGATCGTCGCCATCGGCCTGGCCACCAACCTCTTCCCCGAGTCCGGCCTGCTGGTCGCCGTCGTCGCGCTCGCCGTCGGCATCGCCCTGTTCACCGCCCAGCGCAACACCGAGCCGCCCGTCCACCCGGCCACCGCCCGCAGCGGCAGCAGCGCCATCCTCAACGGCGGCCTGGTCGTCCTGGTGCTCACCTTCATCGCCACCGGCGCGATCTTCGGCTCCGTCGAGATCGTCACCGTCGCCTTCGCCGACGCCCAGGGCCACAAGGGGCTCTCCAGCGTCGTCCTCGCCGTGTGGGCGGTCGGCTCGGGCCTGGCCGGCATCGTCTACGGGGCGCTCAGGCTCAAGAGCCCGCTGTCCACCCGCTTCTTCGTCGGCGTGGTGATGATGGCGCTCAGCATGGTCCCGATCCTGCTCGTCGCCTCCACCATGCACGGCATCGGCGGGCTGGTGGCGGCCGGCGCCGCCCTGTTGATCGCCGGCCTGGCCATCTCCCCCACCCTGATCTCGGCGATGGCCCTGGTCGAACGACTCGTCCCGGCTGCCCAGCTCACCGAGGGCATGGCCTGGACCACCACCGGGCTCGCCCTCGGCGTCGCCTTCGGATCCTCGGTCGGCGGCTGGGTGGTCGACGCCTCCGGCGCCGCCTCGGGCTACTGGGTGCCGCTCGCCGCCGGCCTGCTCGGGGTGCTCGCCGCCCTCGCCGGACTCGGCCGCCTGCGCGCCGGACTCGCCGCCGAACAACCGTCCGAGGCGGCCGCCGAAGAGGCCGGACGACCCGTAGACGCCGAACGGTGAACTGACTAATCTCGCCCTACCCGTGGCCCTACCCGCGGGTAGGGCCTGTCTCCTGGGAGTCGCCGGACCAGGCCGCCCCGGACCGCGCCGACCCGTTCGGCCACGGAGCAGGAGGCACAGCATGCCCCAGGCCAGTACCGCGACCCGCACCCGGTGGACCAACTGGGCCGGGAACCAGAGCGCCCTCCCCGCCCGGACCGCCACCCCCGGCACCGCGGAGGAACTGGCCAAGGAGATCCTGCGCGCCGCCGACCGGGGCCGCACCGTCAAGGCCGTCGGCTCCGGCCACTCCTTCACCGCCATCGCCTCGGCCGGCGACGGCCTGCTGATCCGCCCGCACGCGCTCACCGCCGTCCGCGAGATCGACCGCACGGCCGGCACCGTCACCGTCGAGTCAGGCCTCCCGCTGAGCCGCCTCAACCGGATCCTCGCCGCCGAGGGCCTCTCCCTCACCAACATGGGCGACATCGAGGTCCAGACCGTCGCCGGCGCCACCAGCACCGGCACCCACGGCACCGGCCGCGACTCCGGCTCGCTCGCCGCCCAGGTCCGCGCCCTGGAGATCGTCCTCGCCGACGGCACCGTCAAGCGCTGCTCCCCCACCGAGAACCCCCGGCTCTTCCAGGGCGCCCGGCTCGGCCTCGGCGCCCTCGGCGTGATCACCGCGCTCACCTTCGGCGTCGAACCGGCCTTCCTGCTGAGCGCGCACGAGCAGCCGATGGACTTCGACGAGGTGCTGGAACGCCTCGACGACCTCACCGCCGTCAACGAGCACTTCGAGTTCTACTGGTTCCCGCACACCGACCGCTGCTCCACCAAGCGCAACAACCGCAGCCAGGGCCCGGCCGCCCCGCTACCCCGGTTCAAGGAGTGGCTGGAGGACGACTTCCTCTCCAACACCGTCTGGGAGGGCGCCTGCCGGGTCGGCCGCCGCTTCCCCCGTTCCATCCCCTCGATCGCCGCGCTCGCCAGCCGCGCCTGGTCCGACCGCAGCTACACCGACACCGCGTACAGGGTGTTCACCAGCCCGCGCAAGGTCCGCTTCGTGGAGATGGAGTACGCCGTCCCGCGCGCGGCCGTCGCCGAGGTGCTGCGCGAGCTGAAGGCCCTGGTCGAACGCTCCGACTGGAAGGTCAGCTTCCCGGTCGAGGTCCGCTTCGCCCCCGCCGACGACCTCTGGCTCTCCACCGCCTCCGGCCGGGACAGCGCCTACATCGCCGTCCACCTCTACCGGGGCACCGTCGACCAGGGCTACTTCACCGGCGTCGAAGAGCTGATGACCGCCCATCAGGGCCGCCCGCACTGGGGCAAGCTGCACACCCGCGACGCCGAGTACCTGGCCGGCGTCTACCCCCGCTTCGGCGACTTCACCGCGCTGCGCGACGAGGTCGACCCGCAGCGCGTCTTCGGCAACGACTACCTGCGCCGGGTGCTGGGGGCCTAGCCCACGGGGGTCTCGGCGGGCGGAGGGGCCACCGTCGCGTTCGCCGGGGCACTGCTCGGCACCGGCGACTGCGGCGTGGCCTCACCGGCGGGCTTCCCGCCGCCGCCCGGCGGCGGGAAGGAACCGGCCGACGGGCTCGCGCTCGGCCCCGCCGAGGGCGAGGCGCTCCCACCGTGCTCGCCGCTGCCGCCGCTCGGGGTGGCGCTCGGCTCCCGGCTCGGCCGGGTCGTCGCCGGGGCCGAGGCACCGCCGGACGGCGAGTCCTGCGAGCCGCGCCCGCCGCCACCAGAGGACGGCTGCTGCGACGGGGCGTCCTGCGGCGTCGATTCCTTCGGCGCCACCGCGCCGCCGAAGGACGTCCCGTTGCCGGACTCGCCCTTCACCGTCGCCGACACCGGCTGCCCGGTGGCCAGCTCGAAGGCCACGATCGGCGTCATCGCCAGCACGAACACCAGCCCGGACACCGCCGCGCAGGTCTTCCAGGTCCACCGCCGGCGCGCCCGCACCACCTGCGGCTCGTTCCACTCCGACGTGATCACCTGCGGTCCGGCCGGCGGCTCCGCCTCCGCAGGCACCTGGCGCAGCGAGTTCGCGGCCTGGTTCGGCCCCCGGTCCACCGCCTCGCGCAGCTGCTCGCCGGTCCGCTTGAAGACGTGCTGGAACACCGCACCGCCGGTGGTGGCCCCGACACTCACCACCGCCGCGCCCATGATCGTGCCGTACACCCCGAGTTCGGAGGCGAGCAGCGCTCCCACCACCGCGGCCAACGCACTCGCCACGACCTGAGCCACACTCAGATCGATCCGCTTGCGCTCCTTCTTGCCGCCCTCCCCGGCGGGGCTCCGCTCCGACATCAACATCCCTCGGTCCGTACGACTGTTCTTCGAGCAAGTCACTCCATCTTGCCCAAAGAAGGACACAAGGGACGAAAATGCGGTTCTCCGCCGCCGGATTGTGTGAAGATGATCACCGTTCACCCGACGGTGGTCCGCCATTGGGGGCATGCGCTCTTGAGATTCCCGTGAATCGCGGGAGACTTGAGCGGCGAGCCGCCCCTTCGGATGCCACGAATGGAGTACTGTTCGTAAAGCCCGAGCCTTGGGTCGACTTGTCGACTGTGCCTGCACCGGCAGCTTGACGAAGAGCCACGGAACGGGCACGCACGGCGACGCCGGTCCCGGATCGTCGCGATCTCTGCTCGTGCGAGGACGGCCGGGACACCCAGGCGCGACGTCGACGGATGACGTGGCAAATAGGCAACCGTGCCACAGCGGCGTGCCCGGGCGTGAGCCCGACACGCCGGGGAACTCAGCAAGGTTGTGGCCAGTCGCGATTGGGCAGGCCACACTCAGTACGGGAGCAGCGACGCAGGTGACGTCGGCAGGCACCACCCGGGAGGTAACCGTGCCCGAACTGCGGGTTGTGGCCGTCAGCAACGACGGCACACGGCTGGTGCTCAAGGCTGCCGACAGCACGGAGTACACCCTCCCCATCGACGAGCGGCTGCGCGCCGCCATCCGCGGCGACCGGCCGCGCCTCGGCCAGATCGAGATCGAGGTCGAGAGCCACCTGCGTCCCCGGGACATCCAGGCCCGGATACGAGCCGGTGCCTCCGCCGAGGAGGTCGCCCAGGCCGCCGGCATCTCCGTCGACCGGGTCCGCCGCTTCGAGGGACCGGTCCTCGCCGAGCGTGCCTTCATGGCCGAGCGCGCCCGCAAGACCGCCATCCGCCGCAACGGCGAGTCCCCCGGGCCGCAGCTCGGCGAGGCCGTGGCCGAGCGGCTCGCGCTGCGCGGCGCCGAGAAGGACACCGAGCGCTGGGACTCCTGGCGGCGCGACGACGGCACCTGGGAGGTCATCCTCGCCTACCGGGCCGACGGCGAGGGCCGCAGCGCGTCCTGGACGTACGACCCGCCCCGGCGCCTGGTCCAGCCCAACGACGACGAGGCCCGCGCGCTGATCGGTGAGACCGTCGAGCGCGAGGAGGACTCGGTCTTCCCGTTCATCCCGCGGATCGCCCGGCTCCCCCAGGACCGGCCGCCCCGCCCGATGATCGACCGGCCCTCCGCCGACCGCATCATGTCGGCCCGCGAGGTACGCGAGTCGCGGGAGGCCACCGCCGAGTCCCGGGACTCGCTGACCAGCCTGCTCGACGTGGTCCCCGCCTTCCGCGGCGACCTCGCCGTCGGCGGCCCCACCCCGATCGAACCGGTGCCCGCCGAGGTCGCCGAGGAGAGCGAGGAGCCGGCCGCGGCCGCCGCCCCGGCGGTCGGCGCGGGCTCGGCCTACGCCGACATCCTGATGCCGCGCGCCGTCGCCCCGCACCGCGAGCGCCTGGTCGGCACCACCGACCGGCAGGCCGAGGCGGACGGCGTCCGGCCCGGACGCCGGGCCACCGTGCCCAGCTGGGACGAGATCGTCTTCGGCAGCCGGCGCAAGAAGCAGGAGTAGGACTGACGCCGAAGGGGCGGGAGGCTCGGCCTCCCGCCCCTTCGGCATGTCCGAGGGCCTGTCTCTTGCGTTTCGTCCGATCAGGCGGGGACGCGAGAGACAGACCCGGGCTCAGCCCGGCTGGTCGGTCACCGCGACCGGGCGGCTCTCGTCGCTCGACCACTCGCTCCACGAACCCGGGTACAGCGTGGCGTTCAGGCCCGCCGCCGCCAGCGCCAGGATCTGGTGCGCCGCCGTCACACCCGAGCCGCAGTACACCGCGGTCTCCCGCTCGCCCGCGCCCAGCGCCCGGAACCGGGCCGCCAGTTCGGCGGCCGGCCGGAACCGGCCGTCCGGGCCCACGTTCTCGGCCGTCGGCGCCGACACCGCACCCGGGATGTGCCCGGCCCGCGGGTCCACCGGCTCGCTCTCGCCCCGGTAGCGCTCGCCCGACCGGGCGTCCAGCAACAGGCCGCTGCGCGCCCAGGCCGCCGCGCCGTCCCCGTCGACCGTCGGCAGCTGGCCCGGAACCGGCTTGAAGTCGCCCTCAGCCGGCTCCGGCGGCTCCGCCGTCACCGGCAGCCCGGCCGACCGCCAGGCCGCGAAGCCGCCGTCCAGCACCCGGACGTCCCGGTGCCCGGCCCAGCGCAGCAGCCACCAGGCCCGGGCCGCCGCCATCGAGGCCGCGCCGTCGTACACCACGACCGGGCGCTCGGTGCTCACCCCGAAGCGGCGCATCGCGGCGCCGAACTCCTCCGGGCTCGGCAGCGGGTGGCGCCCGCCCCGGCCGGGGGCGCCGGGCGCGGCGGCGAGGTCCCGGTCCAGCTCGACGAAGTGGGCACCGGGCAGGTGCCCCGCCCGGTACTCCTCGGCCGCGGTCGGGCCGCCCGGTGCGGTGCCGACCAGCTGGTAGCGAACGTCCAGCAGCACCGGCGGGCACGCGGAGTCGAGCGCCTCCGCCAGCTCGGCCGCGGAGATCAGCGGGGAACCGTCGTTGTAGGTGGTCATGCCGGCCATTGTCGCGCAACACGCCCAAGCCACCCCTCTTTGTGCGCTCTTTGCCGGATTTTCCGCGCGGCCCGAGGGTTGGGCGCGCGCCAGGGTGGAAGCATCACCCTCGCGCGCGAGGATTCCGTGCGCCAACCACCCACGAGGAGGCCCGCATTGCCCGCGGTGGAACTCCGACTGGCCCAGGGCACGCCCTGCTGGGTCAGCCTGCTGACCGACGACCTGCCCGGCGCCCGCGCCTTCTACGGCGAGCTGCTCGGCTGGACGTACTCCCTCGGGCCGGGCCAACTCGGCGCCTACGTCCGGGCCGAGCTCGACGGGGAACCCGTCGCCGGCCTCGGTGTCTCCACCGCCACCGGCTTCCCGGTGCAGTGGACCACCTACTTCGCGGTGGACGACGCCGACCGCACCACCCAGCTGGTGCGCGAGTGCGGCGGGACCGTCGCCGTCGGGCCGCTGCAGGCCGAACGCGCCGGGCGGATGGCGATCGCCGCCGATGTCTCCGGCGCCGTCTTCGGCCTCTGGCAGGGCGAGGAGCACCTCGGCCGGGAGGCCGGGACGGAACCCGGCGCACCCGTCTGGGCCGAACTGCTCACCCCGGACGCGGACGGCGCCGCCGTCTTCTACGCCGCCGTGCTCGACCGCCCGGTCCGACCCACCGGCGGCGAGTCCGCGCTCCTGGTGCACGGGCGCCCGGTCGCGGGCATCCGCCACCGCGCCGACCTGCGCGGCCACCCGCCGCGCTGGCGCACCCACTTCGCCGTCCGGGACGTCGCCCTGTCCGCCCGTCACGCCGTCGAGCTCGGCGGCCGCGTCCTGGTCGAGCCGCACGACACCGTCCGCGGCCGGGCCGCCCGGCTGGCCGACCCGCAGGGCGGGCACTTCTCGGTGCTCGAGGCGCTGTAACCCGCCCGCTCGCCTCCGGGGCGGTCAGGCCTGCTGCTCCTCGAAGGGCAGCACGTCCGGGGAGAGCACCGAGGCGCGGGCGGTCGCGGCGGTCAGCCGACGGCGGTGGTGCCGACGGCACAGCACCTCGTAGCCGACCTCGTCCTCGTTCACCGAGATGTCGCCGATCACCACCTGGGCGCCCTCGACCACCATCACCCCGCCGACCGTCCGGGCGTTGTGGGTCGCCCGCGCGCCGCACCAGCACAAGGCCTCGACCTGGAGCACCTCCACCCGGTCGGCCAGCTCGATCAGCCGCTGCGAACCGGGGAACAGCCGGGTGCGGAAGTCGGTGGTGATGCCGAAGGTGTAGACGTCGATGTCCAGCTCGTCCACCACCCGGGCCAGTTGGTCGACCTGCTCGGCGGCGAAGAACTGCGCTTCGTCGCAGATCAGGTAGTCCACCCGGCCGCCCGCCGAGAGCCGCTGCACCACGTGCGCGTGGAAGTCGAAGTCGTCCGTCACCTCGACCGCCTCGGCGCGCAGGCCGAGCCGGCTGGAGATGGTCGCCGCGCCCGCGCGGTCGTTGCGGGTCAGGATGACCCCCTGCCGGCCCCGCGCGGTGTGGTTGTGGTCCATCTGCAGCGCCAGCGTCGACTTGCCGCAGTCCATCGTGCCCGAGAAGAACACCAGTTCAGCCATGGGTGGAGCAAGGGCCTTTCACATCAATGGGGTTCGGGCACAGGAAAGTCAACGGACCAACTCAGCCGCGGACTTCGAGCAGCGGCACGAACTGCTCGGCCGGGGTCATCGAGCCGTGCAGGCCGATCATCGCGGACTCGCCGGGCTCGTTGCGGGAGGCGGTGATCGCGATGTCGTCGCGGGCCGCGGCGACCACGTCGCCGATCCGCCGGTACACCCGCTCGTCCACGGTCGGGCCGAACCAGCCCGCCGCGATCGCCTGGTCCCGGGTGGCCACCCACATCCGGTCACCGAGCACCTCGCTCCAGACCGCGTGCACATCGGCCGCGGCGCCCGGTACGGCGTACACGTGCCGGGCCCGGCCCTCGCCGCCGAGCAGGGCGACGCCCGCGCCGAGCTCCCAGTCCTCGTCGAAGTCGATCCGGTCCTCCGGCGCGATGTCGATCATGCCGTGGTCCGCGGTCACGTACATCACCGAGCGCGGCGGCAGCTGCTCGGCCAGCCGACGGGCCAGCCGGTCCACCGCGTCCAGGGTCATCCGCCACTCGTCGGAGTCCACGCCGAAGCGGTGGCCCGCGCCGTCCAGCTCGCTGACGTAGGTGTACACCAACGCCCGGTCGTGCTCGGCCAGCCAGGAGGCGGCCAGGTCCATCCGCTCCTCGCCCGTGGTGCGGCCGAGGAAGGTGCCGCCGGACAGCGCCACCTTGGTCAGCGGGGTCTGGGCGAACAGCGGGGAGGACACCTGGGCGGTCGCCACTCCCGCCTGATGGGTGAGCTCGAAGACCGTCGGGTACGGCTGCCAGGCCTGCGGGTCGGTGTGCGGCTGCCAGCGCAGCTGGTTCATCAGGTAGTCGGCGCCCGGCACCGCCACCGTGTACCCGGCCAGGCCGTGCAGGCCCGGCGGGGTGCCGGTGCCCACCGAGGCCAGCGAGGTCGCGGTGGTGGACGGGAAGCCCGCGGTCAGCGGCCGGCCGGTGCCGCCCAGCGAACTCCCGGCCAGCGAGGACAGGAACGGCGCGTACTCGGGGTGGCGCAGCAGCAGCTCCCAGCCCA
Source organism: Kitasatospora sp. NPDC001159 (assembly GCF_053598235.1). NCBI lineage: Bacteria > Bacillati > Actinomycetota > Actinomycetes > Kitasatosporales > Streptomycetaceae > Kitasatospora > Kitasatospora sp. NPDC001159. The sequence goes on along the minus strand of NZ_JBSFJV010000114.1, from coordinate 4,393 downwards.
GGCCGTCCACCAGGAACACCACCGCCCGGTCGGCCGGGGCGATCGGCAGCGTCGCGGTGAACCCCGGGACGCCCAGGCCCGCCACCACCGAGGGCAGCAGGTCGCAGAGCGAGCCGCTGCCGTACGGGGGCGCGGGAGCCGCGGCCGGGTCAAGGATCTCGAAGGCGTCGTAGCCGTCGGAGGGTGCGAAGGACATGGAACCGGATTCGTAGCGGTCGGAAGCTGCGGACTCAGCCGGGGCTCAGACCCGCGGGCCGTTGCTGATCGTCGCGTCGGACAGTGCCCGGGCGAACACCAGGGCCTGGGCCACCGTCTCCGGGCCGTCGCCGGCCTCGCTCACCCGCAGTGAGAGGTCGTCAGCCGTCGCCGAGCCGGTGTAGCCGTGGTCGGCCTCACAGTTCGGGTCCGAGCAACCGGCCGGCTCCAGGTCCAGGCGCTGCACGGCGCCCCAGCCGATGGTCAGCACCACCTCGCGGGGCAGCGTCCCCGGGGTGTACGTCTCCGGGTTGGCCACCATCCGGCTCACCACGACCGAGCCGATCCGGTCCAGCCGGACGCTCTCCGTCGAGGTCGTCGCGAACGGCACCGCGGGGCTGCCCGCGTCGCCCGACTGCTCGTCGGTGTGGCTCACCACGAACCGGGTCGGGGTCAGCACCAGCACCGTCACGTGGCGGCGCACCTCGTTGGAGTCGAAGGTCGTCTCCTGGTGCACCAGGTAGGAGCTGATCGGCTCCGGGCCCACCGCGGACTCCACCGCCTCGGACACCAGGGCTGGGTAGTAGCCGCTGCGCTCGATCGCCGAGCGCAGGTCCTGAGTGGTGGTACCGGTCTTCGCCATAACTCCATCCTGGCATGGTCCGCCGACGAAGCGGGCGGCACGGCGCCGAGCTTCGGACATCAGCGCCCACGGGCAGGCGCAACCAAGGAAGGTTACAGCGTGCTCATCGCGCGCGGGCCCAGATCGCTGCGGACGGGCAGTGGCGCGACCCGCACCCGCGCGCCCAGGACCGCCAGTCCGTGCGGGGCCACGACCACCGGTTCGAGATCGACCGAGGCGATCTCCGGTACGTCGTCCACCAGCTGCGACACCCGCAGCAGCAGCTCCTCCAGGGCGCCGGTGTCCACCGCCTCGGCCCCGCGCCAGCCGAACAGCAGCGGCGCCGCCCGGACCTCCCGGATCAGGCCGGCGACGTCCTGGTCGGTGGCCGGAACCAGGCGGTGGGCCACGTCGCCCAGCAGTTCGGCCGGGGCGCCGGCCAGTCCGAAGGAGAGGATCGCGCCGACCGACGGGTCCACCGTGGCGCCGATCACGGTGTCCACCCCGCGCGGGGCCAGCCGCTGCACCACCAGCTGGGCCCCGGCCGCGCCGCCGAGCAGGGCGTCCAGCTCGCGGTGGGCGCGCCGCAGGCCCGGCTCGCCGGTCAGGTCGAGCCGGACGCTGCCCAGGTCGGGGCGGTGGCGCAGGTGCGGGGCGGTTGCCTTCAGGGCCACCGGGTAGCCGAGCCGTTCGGCGGCCCGGACGGCGCTCTCCTCGTCCGGGGCGGGCAGCGTCGGCGAGACGTCGATGCCGTAGCGGGCCAGCAGTTCCTGGGCCTCGGCCTCGGCCAGGGTGATCCGGGCGCCGCCGGGCTGGGTGCGCGCGGCGATCGCGGCGCGGGTGCTCAGCGCGGTCGCCACCAGGGCGCGGGCGCCGGGCTCGTCGATCCGGTCCAGCTCGGGGACGCGTGCCGTCTCCTCCGCCTCCGCGGTGCGGCGGCGCCACTGGGCGTAGTGCACGGCGTGCGCGAGGGCGTGCACGGCGCGCTCGGGCGCCGCGTAGGCCGGGATACGCCCGGGGCGCAGTCGGACCGGCAGGTCGGTCAGGGCTAGGTGGGCCAGTACCAGGGGCTTTCCCAACTCCCGTGCGCGCACGCCCGCTTCGAGCAGGGCGGTGGCGATCTCCGGGTCGTCGGAGCCCATCTCGGGGTTGTCCGGGCCGGTCAGCCGGCCGCCCATGAAGGCGTGCGCGGAGGTGCCGATCGGTGGGATGGCCACGGCGATCACGGCGTCCACGGCGGGATCGCTGAGCGCGACGTCCAGCGCGATCCGGAAGTTCTCGCCGGTCGCGGCCGTGGTGAGGTCGACGGGCGTGCGCGGACGCAGGCCGGCGCTCAGGCAGGCGTCGTAGGTGAGCAGGCCGAGCGAGTCGGAGTTGCCGACCACGGCTACCCGGTCGCCCGGCGGCAGCGGCTGCTGGGCGAGCAGTTCGCCGGTGTCGAAGAGCTCGGTGATGGTCGCCACCCTGGTCACACCGGCCTGTTCGAACAGTGCGTCCACGGTGGCGTCGCGCAGGCCGGTGGCGGTGGCCGGGACGGCGTGGCCGGGCGGCAGGCTGCCGGTGTGCCGGGCGCCCTTGACCACGACGACCGGCTTGACGGCGGCCAGGCGGCGCGCGATCCGGGTGAACTTGCGGGGGTTGCCGAAGGACTCCAGGTAGAGCAGCACCACCTCGGTGGCGTCGTCCTCGGCCCAGTACTGCAGGAAGTCGTTGCCGGAGACGTCCGCGCGGTTGCCGACCGAGGCGAAGGAGGAGACGCCTAGGCCGCGCTTGTGGGCGGCCTCCAGCAGGGCCACGCCGATCGCGCCGGACTGGCAGAAGATCCCGAAGCCGCCGCGGTCGGGCAGGTGCGGGGCGAGTGAGGCGTTCAGCGGACGCTCGGGGTCGGTGCTGATCAGGCCGAAGGCGTTCGGGCCGACCACCCGCATGCCCGCCGCGCGGGCCTGGCGGACCAGGGCGCGCTGCCGGTCCCGGCCCTCCGGACCGGTCTCCGCGTAGCCGGCGGTGACCACCACCAGGCCCTGCACCCCGCGCGCGCCGCACTCGGCGACGGCCGCCGGGACGGCGCTCTCGGGGACGGCGATCACCGCGAGGTCGACCGGCTCGGGAATGTCCAGGATCGAACGGTGGACCGGTACGCCGTCCAGCTCGGTACCGGGCGGGGCGTTGCGGTTGACCGCGTGGACGGCGCGCGGCTCGCCCTTGGGTTCGTACCGGCTCTCGAACTCGGTGTCGAAGCTGCCCAGCAGGTCCCGCAGGATGGCCCGGCCGACGGTCTGCGGGTTGCGGGAGACCCCGACCACGGCCACCGAGCGCGGGGTGAGCAGCCGCTGCACCGAGCGGGCCTCGGCGCGGTGCTCGCGGGCGCGCATCACGGCGAGCGAGCGGTCGGTCTGTTCGAGGTCGAACTCCAGGTGCACCACGCCGTCGGCGAAGCTGCGGCGCTGGGTGTAGCCGGCGTCGGTGAAGACCTTCACCATCTTGCGGTTCTCCGGCAGCACCTCGGCCTGGAAGCGGCGGATGCCGCGCTCCTGGGCGACGGCGGCGATGTGCTCCAGCAGAGCGGAGGCCACGCCGCGGCCCTGGTGGGCGTCCTGGACGAGGAAGGCGACCTCGGCGTCCGTGCCGTTGTCGGAGGGGCGGCCCTCGGCGTCGATCCGGTCGTAGCGGACGGTGGCGATGAAGCGGTCCCTGATCACCACGGCGAGGCCGACCCGGTTGACGAAGTCGTGGTGGGTGAAGCGGCGGACGTCCTTGTCGGAGAGCCGCGGGTACGGGGCGAAGAACCGGAAGTACTTCGACTGGTCCGACACCTGCTCGTAGAACTCCACGAGCCGTCCGGCGTCGGCGGGGGTGATCGGCCGGATCCGGGCCGTACCGCCGTCGCGCAACAGGATGTCGGCTTCCCAGTGCTGGGGATAGTCGGGCTGCTCGGGGTTCGCCACCGCGCGGTCTTCCACATTCGTCAGATTATCCGGCGGCAGGCCGAATGGCGGTGGTCGCGTGCTCGCGGCAGGGTGGACGAGGCCGCCGGCCGGGCTTTATGCCCCGAAAAGAAACAATCACAACTCCTGAACGCGGCGGTTCGTCGGGGCCACCTGCGTGCAACACTGGTCTAGACAACACGGCCGTTTCCCCCGCTCCCCCGAGCACGGCCGTGACCAGCTTCACCGGAAAGGCACGTCTCATGGCTGAGCGCCGCGTCACGATCGGTTGGGCCGAGGGCCTGCACGCCCGTCCCGCCTCCATCTTCGTCCGGGCCGTCACGGCCACCGGCGTGCCGATCACCATCGCCAAGCCGGGCGGCAACCCGGTCAACGCCGCCTCCATGCTCGGCCTCCTCGCCCTGGGCGCCCAGGGCGGCGACGAGGTCATCCTCGCCTCCGACGCCCCCGACGCCGGCGAGGCCCTCGACCGCCTCGCCAAGCTCGTCCAGGAGGGCCTCGACGAGCTCCCGGCCGCAGCCTGAGCCCTCGCAGCTGCCCGATCGGGGTCGCAGCCCCCATACTTCACCTGCTTCACCACCCCACTCCACCGGCACCTTCCCGCCCTCACGAGGAGGACCCGCTGGCCAGC
>NZ_JBSFJV010000113.1:1392-23425 GCF_053598235.1 Kitasatospora sp. NPDC001159 | reverse complement strand
CCGGCCTGGGTGGCCGAGGCCGAGGCGGCGGACGGCGCACACCCGGGCGCCAGAGGGTACACGCGGCTCGCGGAACTGGTGCTCGACGGCGGCTTCGGCGACTGGATCAAGCCAACTCCGCGCCGGACTTGACCTTGAGCGCACTCGAAGGTGGAAGCTGGAAGGCGTTGATCCAACCCGCGGACATCGAATCGGAGCACTGCATGCGCAACGTCTCGTTCGGCAGCAACGGCCCTGAGGTCGGCGTCATCGGCCTCGGCTGCATGGGGATGACCTTCGCCTACGACGTGCAGAACCGGGATGACGAGAAGTCGGTCGGCGTGATCCGCCAGGCGCTGGACCTCGGCGTCACCCTGATCGACACCGCCGACATGTACGGCCCCTTCACCAACGAGGAGTTGGTCGGCACCGCGCTGGCCGGCCCGTACCGCGAGCGCGCCTTCCTGGCCACCAAGGTGGGCATCGTCCCCGGCCAGATCGGCCGGACCGGGGCCCGCGACGGCAGCCCCGAGCACGTGCGCCGCTCGATCGACGACAGCCTGCGCCGCCTCGGCACCGACCACGTCGACCTCTACCAGCTGCACCGGGTCGACCCGGCCGTCCCGATCGAGGAGACCTGGGGCGCGCTCGCCGAGACCGTCAAGGCCGGCAAGGCGCGCCGGATCGGGCTCTCCGAGGTGACCGTCGAGGAGATCAAGCGGGCCCAATCGGTGCACCCGGTGGCCTCGGTGCAGTCCGAACTCTCGTTGTGGACCCGGGACGTGCTGGCCGACGTGCTGCCCTACACCGAGGAGCAGGGCATCGCCTTCCTGCCGTACTCGCCGCTCGGCCGCGGCTTCCTGACCGGCAACATCTCCTCCTTCGACGAGCTGCCCGCCGACGACTTCCGCCGCCGACTGCCGCGCTTCCAGCAGGACGCGCTGAAGGCCAACCTGGCGCTGGTCGGCAAGGTCAAGGAGATCGCCGACCGGCTCGGCGCCACCCCCGCGCAGGTCGCGCTGGGCTGGGTGCTGGCGCAGGGCCGGTACGTCTTCCCGATCCCGGGCACCAAGACGCCGCGCTACCTGGTGGACAACGTGGGCGCGGCCGAGGTCGAGCTCTCGGCGGCCGACCTGGCCGAGCTGGACGCGCTGCCGGCGCCGACCGGCGAGCGCTACTGAGGTCCTTGAGGACCCGGGGCGCGGTCAGCGCTACCGAGGTTCCCGAGGAGCCGGACCGCGCGGCTAGCGCTCCATGATCCACACCAGCTGCCGTCCGGTCTCGCCCGGAGCCCGGACGGCGGCCTCGGCCACCCGGTCCAGCCGGTAGCCGAGCTTGCGCGGGACGGCCGCGCTGGCGCCGTTCGCCTGGTCGCAGCGGATCTCCACCCGCGTGATCCCGGGCAGCGCCAGCGCGGCCTCGGTCAGTGCCCCGGCCGCGCTGGTGGCGATGCCCCGGCCGACGTGCCGGGCGGCGACCCAGTAGCCGATCTCCAGCGCGCCCGGGCCGATCCGCCCGTGCAGCCCGAAGGCGCCGACCACCCGGCCGGGTTCGGCGTCCAGGCCGGCCAGGTACATGAAGTCGGTGCCGGCCTCCCAGGCGGCGGTGCCGGCCCGGGTCAGCGCGGTGGTCCGGGCCCGGGTGGGGGCCTCCGCCGCCCACTCCATCCAGGGCCGCAGATGGTCCAGGTTGGCGCGGACGGCCTTGTTCAGCGCCGCCGCGTGGGTGCTGCGGCGGCGGTGCAGCCGGAGGCCGCCGGGCAGCCGCAGCAGCTCGGGCGGCCGCCCGGTGGTGGCCTCCGGTGCCACGGGGGCGGGGCCACAGGACCGTGGCTGTGCTTGGCTCATGGCGGCGATTATGTCCTTGGCCCGGACCTGTCACCATTCGGAGCCCCGGCCGGCCCGGGGGCGCGCCCAGCGCCGCCCCGGCGCGTCAGAGCCGGACCATCACCTCGTCGAGCTCCTTGCGCCGCAGATCCGGCACCCGCGCCCCCTCGGCGGGGTAGCCGACCGGGATCACATAGGCGGCCCGCTCCTCCGCCGGGCGGTCGCACACCTCGTTGAGGAGCCTCATCGGGCTGGGGGTGTGGGTCAGCGCGGCCAGTCCGGCCTGGTGCAGCGAGGCCAGCAGCAGCCCGACCGCGATCCCCACCGACTCCTTGGTGTAGTACGGGCGCGGCGACTGCGGCCCCTTGTGCACCTCGAAGACCACGATCACGGCCGGTGCGTCCTCCAGGAACGGCTTGCGCCAGTCGGTGCCGATCGGCGCCAGCGCGGCCAGCCACTCCTCCGAGGCCCGGTGGCCGTAGAACTCGCGCTCCTCGGCCTCGGCCGCCTCGCGCAGCCGCCGCTTGCGTTCCGGGTCGGTGATCACCACGAACCGCCAGGGCTGGACGTGCGCACCGCTGGGCGCGGTGCTCGCGGTGCGGACCGCCCACTCGACCACCCCGTCCGGGATCGGGCGGGTGGCGTAGTCGCGGACGGTCCGGCGCTGCGCCATCACGTCGTGGAAGGCCTTGCCGCGGGCCTCGGCCTCGTGGGCGGGCACCGTCACCGGGGTGAGCGGGATGCTCGGGTACGGCGTCCCGGTCACCGCACTGCCTGTGCTGTCAACCATGGCCGACAGCTCAGCACATGACGGCTGATCCGGAAAGAGGTCGAGACCAATCCGGGGGCCGGTCCGGGGCGGCTAGAGCTCGTGCACCCGCCCGTCCCGGACCTCGATCCGCCGGTTCACCGCCACGGTGTCCAGCATCCGCCGGTCGTGGGTGACCAGCAGCAGGGTGCCGGTGTACGAGCCGAGCGCGGACTCCAACTGCTCGATCGCCGGCAGGTCCAGGTGGTTGGTGGGCTCGTCCAGCACCAGCAGGTTCACCCCGCGCGCCTGCAGCAGCGCCAGCGCGGCCCGGGTGCGCTCGCCGGGGGAGAGGGTGTCGGCCGGACGCAGCACGTGCACCGCCTTGAGGCCGAACTTGGCCAGCAGGGTACGTACCTCCTCCGGCGTGAGGTCCGGGACGGCGGCCGCGAACGCCTCCGCCAGCGGCTCGCCGCCCAAGAACAGCCCGCGCGCCTGGTCCACCTCGCCGACCACCACGCCGGAGCCCAACACGGCGCTGCCGCCGTCGAGTTCGAGCCGGCCGAGCAGGGCGGCCAGCAGCGTGGACTTGCCCGCGCCGTTGGCGCCGGTGATGGCGACCCGGTCGGCCCAGTCGATCTGCAGGTCCACCGGGCCGAAGCCGAAGTCGCCGTGCCGGGCGACCGCCCCGCGCAGGGTGGCGACCACCGAGCCGGAGCGCGGCGCGGTGGCGATCTCCATCCGCAGCTCCCACTCCTTGCGCGGCTCCTCGACCACGTCCAGCCGCTCGATCATCCGCTGGGTCTGCCGGGCCTTGGAGGCCTGCTTCTCGGTGGACTCGGCACGGGTGGCGCGGGCTTTCTTGTCGTTGTCGCCGCCCTTGCGGCGGGCGTTGCGCACGCCGTGCTCCATCCAGTTGCGCTGCATCTGCGCCCGGGCCTCCAGCGAGGCCTTGGTGTCGGCGTACTCCTCGTACTCCTCGCGGGCGTGCCGGCGGGCCACCGCCCGCTCCTCCAGGTACGCCTCGTAGCCGCCGCCGTACAGGTTGACCTGCTGCTGGTGCAGGTCCAGCTCCAGCACCTTGGTGACGGTGCGGGCCAGGAACTCGCGGTCGTGGCTGATCAGCACGGTACCGGCGCGCAGGCCCTTGACGAAGGCCTCCAGCCGCTCCAGGCCGTCCAGGTCGAGGTCGTTGGTGGGCTCGTCCAACAGGAACACGTCGTAGCGGGAGAGCAGCAGCGAGGCCAGGCCCGCGCGGGCGGCCTGGCCGCCGGAGAGCGCCGTCATCGGCAGGTCGAGGGAGACCTTCAGGCCGAGCGAGTCGGCGACCTCCTCGGCCCGCTCCTCCAGGTCGGCGCCGCCGAGGTCCAGCCAGCGGTCCAGGCTCGCCGCGTAGGCGTCGTCGGCGCCCGCCCGGCCCTCGACCAGGCCCTCGGTGGCCTCGTCCAGCGCGGCCTGCGCCGCCGCCACACCGGTACGCCGGGCCAGGAACTCGCGCACCGACTCGCCCGCGCGCCGCTCCGGCTCCTGAGGCAGGTGGCCGACGTTGGCACCGGCCGGGCTGAGCCGCAGCGAGCCGGCCTCGGGGGCGTCCAGGCCCGCGAGCAGGCGCAGCAGGGTCGACTTGCCGGCGCCGTTCACGCCGACCAGGCCGATCACGTCGCCGGGGGCGACCACCAGGTCCAGGCCGGAGAAGAGGGTGCGTTCGCCGTGGCCGGCGCTGAGGTCCTTGACTACGAGTGTGGCGCTCATGATGGGCCCGATTGTAGGAGGAGCGGGCCCCGGACCGGAAAAGCCCGGGGGCCGCGGCTGTGGCAGCCGCGGCCCCCGGGGCCGGTCACTCGGTGGGTCGCCGGTTCAGCGGCTCACTTGGCCTTCTTGGAGAAGTAGTCGAACATGCGCGCCGCCACGTCCTCCAGGTACGGGCCCGCCTCGTAGGTGTTGGCGCCGTTGCCGATGGAGGTGTCGCTGACCAGGGCCGGCTTGCCGTCCTTGGTGGCGTACCAGCCGCCGCCGCTGCTGCCGCCGGTCATGTTGCAGCCGATCATCAGCATCGCCGGGCGGTCCGGGACGCCGGCCTTCGCGGCCGGCTTGCCGCCGTCGCAGTGCTCCAGCTCGACGCCGTCGAAGGGCTTGCCCTCCGGGAAGCCGTAGTTGGAGACGGCGGTCAGCTGGTCACGCGGGGCGTTGAACCACAGCGGCACCGAGCCGCCGACGGTCTCCTCCAGCGACTTGCCGTTCGGGTCGGGGTTGGCGACCTTGATGATGCCGAAGTCGTACTGGCTCCACGGGCCGCCGTGCTCCGGGTCGGCCTCGGCCGTCCACTGCGGCGAGACCATGCCGGAGGTGGCGCCCCACTCGCCGTACGGCTCGGCGTCCTCCAGCTTGGACTTCTGCTTGTTGCCGTTGCTCAGCACGCCGTTGCTGTTGAAGGCCGGGGCGAAGGTGATGTCGGTGTAGTACTTGTTGCCCTTGCCGCCGTGCAGGCAGTGGCTCGCGGTCCACACCAGGTTGCTCTTGCCCGGGTTGGCCGGGTCGGAGACGACGGTGCCGGAGCACACGTAGTCGTCGTTGCCGTCCTTGAAGAAGATCTTGCCGTTGACGTGCATGTTCTTCGGGAACGGGTGCGCCACCGGCTTCGCCGGGACCACGGCGGGCAGCTGGTCCGGCCCGGTCGGCGGCTGGACCGCGGTGGGCTGGGCCGGGGCCGCGCTGGTCGGCGCCGCGGTCGGCTGGGCCGGGGCCTGCGTCGGGCCCTGGTTGGGTGCCTGCGGCAGCGGCTTCGGCTTGGCGTTCAGCAGCTTCTGCAGGGTCCAGTAGCCCTTGACCGCCGGGGTGATGACGTTCGCCTGGGCCCACTTGTCCCAGTCCTCGAGCTTCCAGGTCTTCAGCTCTTCGAGCGTCGGAAGCTTGATCGGGGCCGCGCCCGGCTTGCCGGAGGCGGTGGCCGCGACGGTGGGAGCCGTGGTCTGGGCTCCGGCCGGGTCGCTGTTGTCCGGCCCGCAGGCGGTGGCGACCACCATGGTCAGCGCGGCGACGGACGCGCCCAGGACAGCACGGCTCGGCCGGGATATCGATGACATGAGTTCAAATCCCCCTGTTGACTACTCGCCATACGGCCCGTTCCTCGGGTACGGCCCCGGGGGCCGCAGGTATGGCAGGTGAGGAGTCTGCCATGTGGATAAGAAACTCCTTACATCCGCCCCCGGCCGGGACGGGGCTGTCACCGGATCGGCACCGGATCGGCACCTGCCCTCCGCCCGGGGCCGATGAATCGGCGGCCGGGTGAATCGGGGACCGGGTACATCGGCGGCCGGATAAATCGGTTGCACGCCTCTGGTGACGTCCCTACCGTGGAGTTCGTCATCAGCCAGACAAGGAGAAGGCCGTTGCTCTACTGAGGTCCCGGGACACCGCCCCGCCGCGCAGGCCCTGCTGCCGCCGCGCGGTGTGCGAGTGTGCGACCTCAGTCACGGCCCCTAGCGCCTTGCCGCGCCCCCTTGTTGTCAGGCCGTACCGGTTCCGCACCCGCGGTGTCTCCCCGTGTTGCTCATCACCCCTTTCAGCAACCATCCGGGAGGCCTTACATGGCACAACCCACCACCGCCGTCCTCTGCACCGACCTCGCGTTCGAGTGGCCCGACGGTAAGCCCGTCCTGGACGGCTTCCACCTCGCCGTCGGCCCCGGCCGCACCGGACTGATCGGGCTCAACGGCGCCGGCAAGTCCACCCTGCTGCGGCTGATCGCCGGCGAGCTCACCCCGACCGGCGGAACCGTCCGGGTCGAGGGCGAACTCGGCTACCTGCCCCAGGGCTTGACGCTCGACACCGGGATGCGGGTCGACGAGGCGCTCGGCATCCGGGCCGCCCGCGAGGCCCTGCACGCCATCGAGTCCGGCGACACGGACCAGCGGCACTTCGACGCCGTCGGCGACGACTGGGACGTCGAGGAGCGCGCCCGCGCCACCCTCGACCGGCTCGGCCTGCGCCGCCTCGGCCTAGACCGCACAACCGGCGAACTCTCCGGCGGTGAGGCGGTGTTGCTGCGGCTGGCCGCCCTGCTGCTGCGCCGCCCCGACGTCCTGCTGCTCGACGAGCCCACCAACAACCTCGACCGAGCCGCCCGCGAGCGGCTCTACGAGACGGTGGCCGGCTGGAACGGCGTCATGCTGATCGTCAGTCATGACCGTGAGCTGCTCCGGTGCGTCGACCAGATCGCCGACCTGAGGGGCGGCGAAGTCACCTGGTACGGCGGTAACTTCGACGAGTACGAGCGCACCCTCGCCGCCCAGCAGGAGACGGCCGAGCGGCTGCTGCGCAACGCCGAGGCCGATGTCCAGCGCCAGAAGCGGGACTTGGTCGAGGCCCGCGTCAAGCTGGACCGCAGCGCCTCGTACGGCAAGAAGCGCTCGGTCACCCGCAACGACCCGCACATCTTCGCCGGGATGCTCAAGCGCAAGGGCCAGGAGACGGCGGGCCGGCTCACCGGCATGCACACCGAGCGGCTGGAGGAGGCGAAGCAGCGGCTCACCGCCGCCGAGGAGGCCGTACGCGACGACGCCGAGATCCGGATCGACCTGCCGCGCACCGCCGTTCCGGCCGGGCGCACCGTGCTCACCCTGCAGAAGGTCAAGCTGCCCTACGGCACCACCGTCGACCTCGACCTGCGCGGCCCCGAGCGGATCGCCCTGGTCGGGCGCAACGGCTCCGGCAAGACCACGCTGTTGCGCACCATCGCGGGCGAACTCTCCCCGCTGGAGGGCCAGATCACCACCCCGGCGGCGCTGCGCCACCTGCCGCAGCGGCTCGACCTGCTGGACGACAAGCTGACCGTCGTGGAGAACGTCAAGCTGTTCGCCCCCAAGGCCGGGGACAACGCGATCCGCGCCCGGCTGGCCCGCTTCCTGTTCCGTGGCGCCCGGGCCGACCAGCCGGCCGGCACCCTGTCCGGCGGCGAGCGGTTCCGGGCGACGCTGGCCGCCCTGCTGCTGGCCGACCCGCCGCCGCAGCTGCTGCTGCTCGACGAGCCGACGAACAACCTGGACCTCGCCAGTGTCCGCCAGCTCACCCAGGCACTGGCCGCCTACCAGGGCGCGCTGATCGTGGTCAGCCATGACCTGCCGTTCCTGCGCGGCCTGGGGCTGACCAGGTGGCTGGAGCTGGACGGCGAGCTGAGGGCGGTGGACCCGATGTAGCGGGCGAAGCGGGTGCGGCGGGTCCAGTGGGTGTGGCGGGGGTGCCGGTGCGGCGGCTACTCCTGCCCGTCCTGGTCGCCGGGCGTCATCCGACGCGCCGTACCCGCGCCCTCCTTCGGGCCTACCCGCCCGGCCGACCGAACGGGCCCGGGGAGGGATCGGCAGCAAACCGTTCGACGATGGGTGGGAAAGCGTCGTTCGTGCTCCCAACTTCCGTGCGCTGCAGTACCATCGGCGGCATGCCTGCGCTCAACATCGAGTACACGGAACACGAGCTCGCCGCGATCCGCGAGGCCGCCGCCGCGGATGGCAAGAGCGTGAAGGCGTACGTCCACGACCTGAGCGTGCGGGAGCAGCAGCGCCGGGTGTTCGTGGACCACGCGGTGGCGTTCTGGAAGGCGCACCAGGCGGAGTTCGACGCCGCGTTCCCGGAGGACGCGCCGGTCGCGTGAGCGGCCCCGGCGCGGGTGTGAGGTCGGGGCCCGGAGTGGCGGCGGGTCGGGGCACGATGAGGGCCGGGACGCGGTGAGGGACGAGGGTGTGACGCTGCTGCACGTCGACCTGCGCTGGCTGCTCGACGTACAGGAGCTGGCCTCCCCCGAGGATCTCAGCGTGCGGGACTACTCGGCGCTGCAGGCCGCCGTGGCCCGGCACCGCGTGAACACCGCCCAGCTCGGCCACGACGCCGACCCCGCCTGGTGCGCGGCCACCCTGATGCACACCATCGTGCTGCTGCGCCCGCTTCCGGTGCGCAACAACCTCTACGCCTGCATGACGACGGCCGCGTACATGCACGCGGCCGGAGAGGGGATCGACCCGCCGTACGGGGCGCTGGTCGAGCTGGCCCGGGACGTCGCCGAGTTCCGGGCGGACGTGTACGCGGCGGCCGACCGGATCCGCGGCTGGCGGATCTGAGCTCCCGGACGGGTGCGGGGCCGGCCGCCGCGGACCCGAGGCTCTGGCGGTCATCTGACCGTCAGACTGCCAGGCCGTCAGATCATCAGGCCCTCGCGGGCCTCAGCTTGGCCGCGACCCGCGTGCCCAGCCGGTCCAGCCCGACGACGAGCGCGGCGAGCACGATGAACTCCACGGTCAGCTGGGCGATCTGGCCCCAGACGTAGCCGTAGCCCTTGCCGGTCGGGTCGAAGAAGAAGTACGGGTACGGCGTCGGGAAGTCGTCGAACAGCGCGTTGCGGGCGAGCACGACCGCCGCGTAGCCGAGCGGGAAGGCCAGCCAGAGTGGGATGTCCTTCCAGGCCGCCGCGTTGCGCGGCTTCAGCAGCAGCCAGTCGGCGAGCACCATCACCGGCGTCACGTAGTGCAGGAAGAAGGACGACCAGTGCGCCAGCCGGTCCGGCCCGCTGACCAGTCCGGGCAGCGGGTTGGCGCCGTGCTGGAGCAGGATGTGTGAGACCAGTCCGGTGATCAGGATGTACAGCGTGGCGGCGCCGCGCAGCCGGGGCGCGGGCGCGTCCACGGTGTCGCGCTTGATCATCCAGTAGACCGCGCCGATGAAGTAGCCGAGCACGATCACATTGCTCTGCACGGTGAAGTACACCAGCGACGCCGCCCCGAGGGACAGGCCGAGGCCCGCCGAGAGCGCGATGCCCGCGCGCCACCACAGCGCGGGGCTGGTCCGGACTGTCATGCGGCCACCAGGTGGTTCCAGGCGATACGGAGGTATCGGACGGCTGAGGGGAATGCCGCACTCTACTTGTTGGTAGCGGGCGGGCGGAACCTCTCCGCGAGTCGGTGCGCATCCGTACGAACCGCGGTCCGGGACTCAGCCGGGCAGGACGAACCCCGACTCGTACGCCGCGATCACCGCCTGGGTGCGGTCCCGGGCGCCCAACTTGGTCAGCACGCTGCCGACGTGCGTCTTCACCGTCTCCTGGCTCACCACCAGCTGCCGCGCGATCTCGCCGTTGTTGAGCCCGGTGGCCATCAGCCGCAGCACCTGCCCCTCCCGCTCGGTCAGCCGCCCGATCGGCCCCCGGTCCCCGGCGGCGGCCTCCCGGCGGCCGTCCGCGCCGTGGCGCAGCGCGAGTCCGCGCACGGCCGCCGGGAACAGCAGCGAGTCCCCGCGCGCGACCAGTCGCACCGCTTGGACCATCTCCTCCGCCCGCGCCCGCTTCAGCAGGAACCCGGCCGCGCCCGCGCGCAGCGCGTCGTACACGTGGTCGTCGTGCTCGAAGGTGGTGACCACCAGGATCCGCGGCGGCTCGGCCATTCCGCCGACCAGCTGCTCGGTGGCCCGGATCCCGTTGATGCCGGGCATCCGGACGTCCATCAGCACCACGTCCGGGCGTAGCTCGCGCACCAGCGGGACGACCTCGGCGCCGTCGGAGGCCTCGCCGACCACGGTGAGGTCCGGCTCGGCGTCGATCACCACCCGCAGGCCCATCCGGACCAGCCGCTCGTCGTCCGCGATCACCACGCGGATGCTCTCGTTACCGAAGCTCTCGCTACCGGTGCTCTCGTTCATGATGTCCCTCCCACCGGCAGCCAGACGGCCAGCCGCCACGTCGTTCCGTCCTCGCTCGGGCCCGCCGTGCTCCCGCCGCGCAGGGTCGTGGCGCGTTCCCCGATCCCGCGCAGCCCGCGCCCGCCGCCCGGGCGGCTCGGGCGGGCGGGGCCGAGCGGGTTGGTCAGTTCGATCTCCAGCCGGTCCGTGTCCAGGGCGAGCCGCAGCCCGGCCGGGGCGGGCCCGGCGTGCCGCAGCACGTTGGTCAGGCCCTCCTGCACGATCCGGTAGGCCTCGCGGGAGACCTCGGCGGGCAGCGCGGCCAGACCGGGGTCCAGCTCGGCGTCCACCGTCACACCGGTGCGGGCGAGTTGGCGCAGCAGGTCGTCCAGCTCGGCGAGCGTCGGCCCGGCCGGTTCGGCGGTGGCCTCCTCCTCGCGCAGCAGCCCGAGCACGGTGTCCAGTTCGGCGACGGCCTCCCGCGCGGTCTCCTCGATCGCCCGCAGCGCCTCGGTGGCGAAGTCCGGGTCGGTGCGCAGCACCCGGGCCGCCGCCGAGGCCTGGATGCCGACAGCGCTGAGCGCGTGCCCGACCGAGTCGTGCAGCTCACGGGCCAGCCGGTTGCGCTGGGAGAGTACGGCGGCCCGCCGCTCGGCGGCGGCCAGCCGCTCCTCCGGGGTCGGGCCGAGCAAGGCGGGCGCCCAGCGGGCGAGCAGCGCACCGAAGGCGGCATTGGTGCAGACGACCAGCAGCAGGACGGCCAGGCCCAGCAGCGGGCCGGTGAGCATCCAGCCGGGGAAACGGTCCTCCCAGTACCGGGCGAGGTCCTCGGACCCGCCGAGCCTCATCAGCAGCACCGAGAATGGCACCCCGGTCAGCGTCATCCCGGCGACCACCCCGCCGGAGAACAGGTGCAGCACGAACCAGACGGCGGTGCGCCACCTCGCTCCCCAGGACCGGGCCGGGACGGTGGTCAGCTCCTCCGGCCGCGCCACCATGCACAGCGCCCGTGCGGCCGCGCCCTCCAGGCCCCGGACGGTCGGCACCAGCGCGGTGACGGCCGTCATCGGCAGCGAGGTGAACAGCGCCAGCAGCTGCAGCAGCAGCTGTCGCCGGTGCCCCTGGTCAGGGTTGAGCGCCCCGAGCCCCACTATCGACAGCAGCCAGTACGGCATCAGCAGCGCGCCGCCCAGCACCAAATGCACCCAGCGCAGCCGGGCCCGCCGCCCGAACAACGCCTCCACCACTGACCGCAGCCAGCCGCCCCCCGTGTCCACTCGGGTGACTTTACGTCAGCGGGCGCCCGGCGGGTCGGTGTCATCGCGCGGCCAGGTCGCTCGGGGGCGCTGTTTCGCCCAGGGTCGCCCGTGCACTCGGCTGTTCCCGCCGCACCGCCCGTTCGGTCAGTGCCATCGCGCCGACGGCCAGCACCAGCACCCCGGCCGTGAACTGTCCGGCCTGCACCAGGTTCATCAGCCCCGGTGTCGCGCTCGGCAGGTCCTTCACCGTCATCTCGGTCCCGAACGCCACCAATTGGTAGCCGCCCCAGCCGAACAGCGAACCGGCGCCCAGCCACGCCACCATCAGCGGCCCCCGGAGCCGCCGTCCGGGCCCGATCCGGAACACCAGCACCAGCGTCGCGGCCGTCGCGGCCACCGCCATGGCCGCCGTCGTGGCGTCCATCGTGGCGATCGACCGGGTGCGCTGGTCGACCCAGTGGATCGGCAGCCCCACCTCCCCGCCGGCCGCCCAGTACGCCCGGACCCCGGCGACCGCCAGCGCGACCAGCGCGGCGACGCAGGCGAAGGACCGCTGCACGTTGCGGGTGGGGGAGCTGGGCAGGTCGCCGATCCGGCTGCGCAGAAGGGCCGCCCAGCGCCGGCGGGCGTAGAGCACGAACGCGGTGATCAGCGAGAGGCCCTGCACCCCGAAGCCGCCGTAGACGAGGGCGAACACCCAGCCCGCGATGGTGTCGTCGAGGTGCGGCTGATCCGGCGTGCGGTGCTCCGGCCCGAGCACCAGCGAGGCGAGCGCGTCCGCCGGCACCGCCACCAGGATCGTCCCGAGCAGCCCGGTCGCCACCCACATCGGGAAGGCCACCAGCCCGGCCGGCGCCCGCCGCCCCCACGGCCGTACGAAGGAGAGCGCGAGCGCCAGCGCGATCGCGTCCATGCCGAAGGTGAGGAGGTTGAGAGTCCAGAGGCTGTCCAGCGCCTTCGGGTCGCGCGCGCCCACGTGGGAGCCGGTCAGCCACAGCAGTTTCAGCGTCAGATAGGGCGCGGTGGCGGCCATCGCGATTCCGGCCGCCACCCCCCGTACGACATCCTCTTTGCGCCTCATGCCCCCTACGTTGCCGCCGCCCCCGGGCCCGCGCCTCCGTCCGGCGCCCGATCCCCCTCCCCCCGGCGGGGGATTCCCGGCTCACGCCATCCGGTGGATCAGCCGCTCCTCGTCGTCGATCCGCCCGTCCGGATCGGCCACCAGCCCGAGTCGCTCGGCGAGCCGCCGCGAGGGCAGGTTGTCGGCCCGGATCAGCGCGGTCACCGGAATCCCCGGGAACCGCGGCAGCGCCTCCGCCATCGCCGCCCGCGCCGCCTCCGCCGCATAGCCCTTGCCCCACGCGGACGGCCGGAAGCGGTAGTACAGGTTGAACACCTTCTCCCCGTCCAGGGTGTTCAGGTACAGCCCGGCGAACCCGATGATCACCCCCGGCTCCTCCCTCGTCGACACGGCGCAGTACCCCACCCCGTCCCGCGGCCAGTCCGCCACGAACCCGTCCAGCATCTCCTGCGCCTGCGCGATGTCCCGCTGCGGCCCGTGCGGGTTGTACCGGTTGGTCTCCGGATCCCCGTGGATGGCGAACAGCGCCTCCACGTCCCCCTCCTGCGGCCGCGTCAGTACCAGCCGCTCGGAGACGGCGACGATCGTGCGTGCGGTGGCGGTCACGGCGGCTCCCTCGTGTCGTCTGTAACAGATCAGTCGCACTCTAGGTCATTACCCCGACATTCGTCCGCCCCTTCCTCCCCGGCCGCGAAATCGGCTCACGCCCGATCGCCCTGGCAACACGGGGTGGGGGAGCAGGTCTTGTTACCGGTCGGTCGCTTCCCTATCATCGCGAGTGTTACAGCTTTACTGTCAAACCCTGAAGGGGTCTGCGGCCAGTGCGTGACACAAGCAGTCCAGCGGGCGGCGCGGGCGGTCCGGGGCCGCTGGCGGGTGTGCGGGTGGTGGAGCTCGCAGGGATCGGGCCGGGGCCGTTCGCGGCGATGCTGTTGGGGGACCTCGGGGCGGACGTGGTGCGGGTGGACCGGCCGGAGCCCTCGCCGCTGGGGACGGATCCGGCGTACGACCTGACCAATCGGAACAAGCGGTCGGTGCTGATCGACCTGAAGTCGCCGGAGGGCCCCGGGCGGGTGCTGGACCTGGTCGAGCGGGCGGACCTGCTGATCGAGGGGTACCGGCCGGGGGTCGCGGAGCGGCTCGGGGTCGGGCCGGAGGTGTGCCTGGCCCGCAATCCGGCGCTGGTGTACGGGCGGATGACCGGGTGGGGGCAGCAGGGGCCGCGGGCCGCGACCGCCGGGCACGACCTCGGGTACTCGGCGGTGGCCGGGGTGCTCGGGATGGTCGCGGCACAGGGCGGGGCGGAGGAGGCGCCGGGGATCCCGGCCAATCTGCTCGGCGACTACGCGGGCGGCTCGCTCTACCTGGTCGTCGGCCTGCTCGCCGGGCTGCACCACGCCCGCGCCACGGGTGCCGGCCAGGTGGTCGACGCCGCGATCGTGGACGGCGCGGCGCACCTCGGCAGCATGCTGTGGGGCCTGCTCGCGGCCGGGCACTGGCAGGACCGCCGGGGCGTCAACCTGCTGGACGGCGGCGCGCCGTTCTACGCGATCTACCGCGCGGCCGACGGCGGGCACCTCGCCGTGGGTGCGCTGGAGCCCCGGTTCTACGCCGAGTTCGCCCGCCTGCTGGGGCTGGGCCCGGACGCGCCGGGACAGTACGACCTCGCCCGCTGGCCCGAACTGCGCGCCCTGATCGCCGCCCGCTTCGCCGCCCGGACCAGGGCCGAGTGGGAGACCGTCTTCGCCGGCTCGGACGCCTGCGTGGAGCCTGTGCTGACGATGCGTCAGGCAGCAGCGGACGGACACCTGTCGGCGCGCGGTACGTACGTCGAGGCGGACGGCGTCACCCAGCCCGCCCCCGCCCCGCGCTTCTCCGCGACCCCCGGCGCGCTGCGCCGCCCGCCGGCCCGGCCGGGCGCGGACGCGGCCGAGGTGGCCCGGGACTGGCGAGTTTCGTCCATCGACCCGTCGGCCGTCAACTCCGCAGCAGAGCAAGGAGAGTAGCGTTGCAGCGCGAGATCTTCACCGAGCAGCACGAGGACTTCCGGGCCACCGTGAAGGCCTTCCTCGCCAAGGAGGTGCTGCCGCACTACGAAGGCTGGGAGAAGGCCGGCATCGTCGACCGCTCCGTCTGGCTCGCGGCCGGACGCCAGGGCCTGCTCGGCCTGGCCGTCCCCGAGGAGTACGGCGGTGGCGGCACCCTGGACTTCCGCTACGCAGCCGTGCTGGCCGAGGAGTTCGCCCGGGCCGGTGCCTCCGGGCTGGCGATCGGCCTGCACAACGACATCATCGGCCCGTACCTCACCTCGCTCGCCACCGAGGAGCAGAAGCGCCGCTGGCTGCCCGGCTTCTGCACCGGCGAACTGATCACCGCGATCGCGATGACCGAGCCTGGCACCGGCTCCGACCTGCAGGGCATCCGCACCCGCGCGGTCGACCAGGGCGACCACTACCTGCTCAACGGCGCCAAGACCTTCATCTCCAACGGCATCCTCGCCGACCTGGTGATCGTGGTCGCCCGCACCACCCCCGAGGGCGGCGCGCACGGGCTGAGCCTGCTCGCCGTCGAGCGCGGCACGCCCGGCTTCGAGCGCGGCCGCAACCTCGACAAGATCGGCCAGAAGGCCCAGGACACCGCCGAGTTGTTCTTCGAGGACGTTCGGGTGCCGAAGGAGAACCTGATCGGCGAGCTCAACGGCGGCTTCGTCCACCTGATGCAGAACCTCGCCCAGGAGCGGCTCACCATCGCCGCCGCGGCGATCGCCGGCGCCGAGCACCTGGTCGAGATCACCACCGACTACGTCAAGCGGCGCGAGGCCTTCGGCCGTCCGCTGGCCAATCTCCAGCACGTCCGCTTCGAGATCGCCGAACTGGCCACCGAGTGCGCGATCACCCGGACCTTCGTCGACCGCTGCATCACCGAGCACAACCGCTACGCGCTCACCCCGGCCGACGCCTCGATGGCCAAGTGGTGGGCCACCGAACTGCAGAAGCGCACCGCCGACCGCTGCCTGCAGCTCCACGGCGGCTACGGCTACATGAGCGAGTTCCCGGTCGCCCGGGCGTTCACCGACGGCCGCATCCAGACCATCTACGGCGGTACCACCGAGATCATGAAGGAGATCGTCGGCCGCTCCATCCTCGGCTGAGCCCCGTCCGGAACCCTCAGGAACCCCCTGCCCCGAAAGGCATTTCCATCGTGACCACCGAAGCGTACGTCTACGACGCGATCCGCACCCCGCGCGGCCGCGGCAAGGCCGCCGGCTCGCTGCACGGCACCAAGCCGATCGACCTGGTCGTCGGTCTGATCCGTGAACTTCGCCACCGCTACCCAGAGTTGGACCCGGCCGCGATCGACGACATCGTGCTCGGCGTGGTCAGCCCGATCGGCGACCAGGGCTCCGACATCGCCCGGATCGCCGCCGTCGCGGCCGGCCTGCCCGACACCGTGGCCGGCGTCCAGGAGAACCGCTTCTGCGCCTCCGGCCTGGAAGCCGTCAACCTGGCCGCCGCCAAGGTCCGTTCGGGCTGGGAGGAGCTCATCCTGGCCGGCGGCGTGGAGTCGATGTCGCGGGTCAAGATGGCCTCCGACGGCGGCGCCTGGTTCGCCGACCCGATGACCGCGTACGAGACCAACTTCGCCCCGCAGGGCATCGGCGCCGACCTCATCGCCACCATCGAGGGCTTCTCCCGCACCGACGTGGACGCCTTCGCCGCCGAGTCCCAGGCCCGCGCCGCCAAGGCCCAGGCGGACGGCCTGTTCGACCGCTCGGTGGTCCCGGTGCGCGACCGCAACGGACTGGTCGTGCTGGAGCGCGACGAGTTCATCCGCCCCGGCACCACCGTCGAGACCCTGGCCGGTCTCAAGCCCTCCTTCGCGGCGATCGGCGAGGCCGGCGGCTTCGACGCCGTGGCCCTGCAGAAGTACCACTGGGTGGAGGCCATCGACCACGTCCACCACGCGGGCAACTCCTCCGGCATCGTGGACGGCGCCGCCCTGGTCGCGATCGGCAACCGCGAGGTCGGCGAGCGGTACGGGCTGCGCCCACGCGCCCGGATCGTCTCCGCGGCGGTCTCCGGCTCCGAGCCGACCATCATGCTCACCGGCCCCGCCCCGGCCACCCACAAGGCGCTCGCCAAGGCCGGCCTCACCGCCGCCGACATCGACCTGGTCGAGATCAACGAGGCCTTCGCGGCGGTCGCGCTCCGCTTCATCCGCGAACTCGGCTTCCGCCACGACCAGGTGAACGTCAACGGCGGCGCGATCGCCCTCGGCCACCCGCTCGGCGCCACCGGCGCGATGCTGCTCGGCACCGTGATCGACGAGTTGGAGCGGCGCGACCTGCGCTACGGCCTGATCACTCTCTGCGTGGGCGGCGGCATGGGCATCGCCACCGTCGTCGAGCGCGTCTGACCCCCTCCCCAGCAGACCGGTAGACCTGGAGAACTTGATGAGCGACACCACCACCATCCGCTGGGAGCAGGACCAGGACGGCGTGGTCACCCTCGTCCTCGACGACCCCACCCAGTCCGTCAACACCATGAACGAGGCCTTCACCGCCGACTTCGAGACCGTGGTCGGGCGGCTGGCCGAGCTCGGCGACGCGCTGCGCGGCGTGGTGATCACCTCCGGCAAGAAGACCTTCTTCGCCGGGGGGGACCTGCGGATGCTCTCCGCGGCCCGCCCCGAGGACGCCGAGGCCGTCTTTGAGAAGTCCATGCGGATCAAGCGCTCGCTGCGTACCCTGGAGACCCTCGGCAAGCCGGTCGTCGCCGCCGTCAACGGCAGCGCGCTCGGCGGCGGCCTGGAGATCGCCCTCGCCTGCCACCACCGGATCGCGCTGGACACCCCGGCCAGCCGGATCGGCCTGCCCGAGGTCACCCTCGGTCTGCTGCCGGGCGGGGGCGGAGTGGTCCGTACGGTACGGCTGTTCGGCATCACCGACGCCCTGCTGAAGTTCCTGCTGCAGGGCCGCCAGTACCGCCCGGCGCAGGCGCTGGAGCACGGCCTGGTGCACGAACTGGTGGACACCCCGGAGGAGTTGGCCGCCCGGGCGAAGGCCTGGATCGAGGCCAACCTGACCGCCGTCCAGCCCTGGGACGTCAAGGGATACAAGATCCCCGGTGGCACCCCGGCAACCCCCGCCTTCGCCGCCAACCTGCCCGCCTTCCCGGCCAACCTGCGCAAGCAGCTGAACGGCGCGCCCTACCCGGCCCCGCGCAACGTGCTGGCCGCGGCGGTGGAGAGCAGCCAGGTCGACGTCGACACCGCGATGGCGATCGAGGCCCGCTACTTCACCGAGCTGGCCTGCGGGCAGACCAGCAAGAACATGATCCAGGCGCTGTTCTTCGACATGCAGGCGGTCAACTCCGGTGCCGGGCGCCCCGAGGACGTCGAGAAGCGGCTGGTCCGCAAGGTCGCCGTGCTCGGCGCCGGGATGATGGGCGCCGGCATCGCCTACGCCTGCGCCAAGGCCGGCATCGAGGTCATGCTCAAGGACGTGAGCCTGGAGGCCGCCGAGCGCGGAAAGGCCTACTCCGAGGGGCTGCTGAACAAGGCCGTCGCCCGCGGACGCTCCACCGAGGCCAAGCGCGACGCGCTGCTCGCCCGGATCACCCCCACCGCCGAGGCCGCCGACCTGGCCGACTGCGACGCGGTGATCGAGGCCGTCTTCGAGAACACGGAGCTCAAGCACAAGGTGTTCCAGGAGGTCGAGGGCGTCGTCGCCCCCGACGCGCTGCTCTGCTCCAACACCTCCACCCTGCCGATCGGCCTGCTCGCCGAGGGCGTCCAGCGCACGGGCGACTTCATCGGCCTGCACTTCTTCTCGCCGGTCGACAAGATGCGGCTGGTCGAGATCATCCGCGGCCCGCAGACCGGCGACGAGGCGCTCGCCCGCGCCTTCGACCTGGTCCGGCAGATCGACAAGACCCCGATCGTGGTCAACGACTCGCGCGGCTTCTTCACCTCGCGGGTGATCGGCCAGTTCCTCAACGAGGGCGTCGCCATGGTCGGCGAGGGCATCCACCCGTCCAGCATCGAGCAGGCCGCCGCCCAGGCCGGCTACCCCGCCAAGGTGCTCTCCCTGATGGACGAACTGACCCTCACCCTGCCGCGCAAGATCCGCGACGAGTACCGGCGCTCGGTGGAGGCCGACGGCGGCACCTGGACGCCGCACCCGGCGGACGCGGTGGTGGACCGGATGGTCGACGAGTTCGGCCGCCCGGGGCGCAGCGGCGGCGCGGGCTTCTACGAGTACGGCGAGGACGGCAAGCGCGGGCGGCTCTGGCCGGGGCTGCTGGAGCACTTCTCGCGTCCGGACGTCGACGTCGCCGACGTCCCGTTCGAGGACCTCAAGGAGCGAATGCTGTTCAGCGAGGCGCTGGACTCGGTGCGCTGCCTGGAGGAGGGCGTACTGACCTCGGTCGCCGACGCCAACGTGGGCTCGATCCTGGGCATCGGCTTCCCGGCCTGGACCGGCGGCGTGTTCCAGTACATCAACGGCTACCGGGGCGGCCCGGCCGGCTTCGCGGCCCGCGCCCGCGAACTCGCCGCCGCGTACGGCGAGCGCTTCGCGCCGCCGGCGCTGCTGGAGCGGATCGCGGCGGAGGGGCGGACCTTCACCGACTGAGCCCGGCCCTGGACCAGGCGGATCCGGGTGAGGCCGTGCCCCTCACGGCCTCACCCGGATCCCGGCCCGATTCCCTTGTCCGGCTCCCCGTCCCGATTCCGCAGGCTCCCCGCCCGGCTCCTCACTCCTCGTCGAGTTCCTCGCCGAGTTCCTCGCCGAGTTCCTCGCCGAGTTCCTCCCGCAGCGACCGCTGGAACGCCGTGACCAGCGCCTGGGCCACCATCGGCTGGATGTGGTCGGTCAGGGCCTTCATCCGGGCCAGCTCATCGGGGGCCGGCTCACTCTCCCGGTACGGCTTCCACACCGTCTCCCGGAACAGCCGCTGCAACTCCCGGGCCGTCGCCCGGCTGTGCTCCAGCACCACCGTCCGGGCGGCCAGCAGCGTCTCCAACGGGATCGGCACGTCCAGGATCCGCACGCCCAGCGGCAGCAGGCCCGGATCCACCCGGAACACCTCCGGATCCGTCGTCCGCTCCAGCGCCCCCATCGCGACCAGCCGCTCCACCTGCTGCTCGGACAGCCCCCGCCCGGCCCGCCGCTCCAGCTGCGCCCTGGTGGCCTCCTCCGGGGTTTCCGGCGTCCAGGACGCCACCAGCGCCCGGTGGATCGCCAGATCCAGCGGCGTACTGTCCTCCGGCAGCCGCGCCAGGTACCGCTCGATCGCCGCCAGCGTCAGTCCCTGCCGCTGCAACTCCTCGATCAGCCCCAACCGGTCCAGGTGCTCCGCCCCGTACAACCCCACCCGCCGCGGCCCCAACTCCGGTGGCGGCAGCAGTCCCTTGGTCCCGTAGAACCGCACCGTCCGCACCGTCACCCCGGCCCGCGCCGCCAACTCATCCACCGTCAGCCGTACCTCCCCCACGACGGCGCCGTGCTCCCCCATCTGCTGCCTCCCGCGCTGGCACACTCCTGCTGTGACACCAGCAGTGTGACAGTGCTGTGCGGCCAGGTCCATCGATGGGTTTCCCGTCCGATGACCGCGCCCTCTGGCAGACCCGTACGATCTCGCCGCGCACGCGGCCCGGGGCCCACCCCGGGGCCCGAGGCCCGCCGACGGGTCAGCGGGCGGCGGGTTCGGTCACGGTGGCGTGGTGGCGGCGGGTGACTTCGGGGTGGGCTCGGGTGTAGCCCTTCCATTCGTTGAGGCCGAATTCGGCGAAGAGGGGGTTGTCGGGGTCCTCGGTGGCGCCGGGGGCGTGGTGGGCGAGCGGGAAGTCGAGCGGCTCGATGTGGGCGTCGAGGCGGGGGTTGTAGAAGAACGGGACGGAGAAGCGCTCGCGGGCGCCGCGCGGGCTGACCACGCGGTGGCTGGTGGCCTTGAGGTAGCCGTCCGTGGCCACTTCCAGCAGTTCGCCGAGGTTGACGACGAAGGCGCCGTCGAGCGGGGGGATGTCCAGGAAGGTGCCGTCCGGGCGCTCGACCTGGAGCCCGCCGACGGTGTCCTGCAGCAGCAGGGTGATGAAGCCGTAGTCCTTGTGGGCGCCGACGCCCTGGCCGGCGCCGTCCGGGGCGGTGCCCGGGTAGCGGACCAGCTTGAGGCGCAGGTGGGGGTGGCCGGCGAAGGCGTCGTCGTAGAAGTCGGGGCGGGCGCCGATCGCGGTGAGGAGCTCGTGGAGCAGGCGGCGGGCGACCCCGCCGAGGTGGTCGATCCAGCCGAGGGCGGCGGTGCGTAGCTCGGGGAGTGCGTCGGGCCACTGGTTGGGCCCCTCCAGCCACCAGTACGCGGGCTCGCCGGCGCCGGGGACGTGCGGCGGCAGCTCGGCGCCGATGTCCAGTTGGTCGCGCCAGTCCTGGCTGCCGCCGGTGCGTTCGTCGCCGGTGCGGGTGTAGCCGCGGTAGTGCGGGGAGTTGAGGTTGCTCACGGCGAGCCGGTCGGCCTCGGGGAGGGCGAAGAAGGCGCGCATGGCGGTGGTGAGCGCGGCCGTCTCCTCCGGGGTGACGCCGTGGCCGACGAGCTGGAAGAAGCCGACGCCGGTGGCCGCGGCGCGCAGGTCGTCGTGCAGGCGGAGGCGGTCCTCCGGGCTGCCGTCGGCGAGCGAGAGGTCGATCACCGGGAGGGCTTCGGGGAGCGACTCGGTGGAGCCGGTTCCGGGTACGGGCGTGTGCTGCTGCGTCATGTGTGACATCCGCTGGGTCTCGTCCCGGTCGGTCCCGGTGGTCGACCGGGAGGGGCCGGAGCTGCGCCTGGTGCGGCGGGGTGCTCCGGGAGCCGGGAGGTGGCGGCGGCCGCTGGGGCCGCCGTTGAGGGTGGGTGGCGCGAGGTTCAGCCGGAGCGTCGACAGGACATGCTCGTCACGCGGAGCAGGTCCACGTGGCGGCGGCGAACAAGGATGAGCACCTCACCAGCGTAAATGACCGCTTCCACGGCGGGCGAGCCCCCTGCGGCGGAGGGCCGCTCATCACTTGTCCGTGATCTTTCAAGTTGCAGTCTTCCAAGGACCCGTAAGGAAACTACTGCCGGTTTCGGGTTAACTTCACGGATCGGCATGGTAGATGAGCTGCTGTGGCGATTCCGGATGATGTCCTGGCGGTGTTGGATGCGAAGTTCGCGGCAGTGTTACCGCATCTGGACGAGCGGCAGCGCCGCTTATACCTGGCCTCCGAGGCCCAGGCTCTGGGACGTGGTGGGGTCGCGGCGGTGGCCAGGCTGGCGGAGGTGTCGGAGTCGACCGTCGCCCGGGGGTGCGAGGAGCTCGCGGGCGGGGCGGAGGTGCTGGGACGGGTGCGCCGGCCCGGAGGCGGGCGCAAATCTGCCGCTGAACGCGATCCCGGTCTGGTGGCGGCACTGGAGTCGTTGATCAAGCCGCGGGAGGTGGGCGACCCGGTCTCGCCACTGCGCTGGACCAC
>NZ_JBSFJV010000113.1:0-1293 GCF_053598235.1 Kitasatospora sp. NPDC001159 | reverse complement strand
TGCCGCTGAACGCGATCCCGGTCTGGTGGCGGCACTGGAGTCGTTGATCAAGCCGCGGGAGGTGGGCGACCCGGTCTCGCCACTGCGCTGGACCACCGCCTCGCTACGGGACCTGGCCCGGGAGTTGACCGAGGCAGGGCATCCGGTCAGCGCCCCCGTGGTGGGCGACCTGCTGCGCGGGCTGGGCTTCAGCCTGCAGGGCATGGCCAAGACCCGCGCCGGCAGCCACGTGCCCGACCGCGACGCCCAGTTCCGCCACATCAACACCGCCGTCGAACACTTCCTGGAGCAAGGCCTACCGGTAGTGAGCATCGATGCGAAGAAGAAGGAGCCGATCGGCGACTTCGCCCGCTCCGGCCGCACCTGGCGTCCCAAAGGCGAGCCGATCACCGCCCCGGACCACGACTTCCTGGACCCCGACACCCCGATCGCCATCCCCTACGGCATCTACGACCTGGGACGCGACACCGGCTGGGTCAACGTGGGCACCGACCGCAACACCGCCGCCTTCGCCGTGGAGTCCCTGCGCCGCTGGTGGAACCACCAAGGGCACCTCGACTACCCCGACGCCACCCGTCTGCTGGTCACCGCCGACTCCGGAGGAGCCAACTCGGCCGACTCCCACCTGTTCAAGAACGACCTGGCCACCCTCGCCGACGAGTGCCAACTGAGTATCACCGTCATGCACTTCCCGCCCGCGACCTCAAAATGGAACAAGGTCGAACACCGACTCTTCTCCCGGATCACGCACAGCCTGCGCGGCCAGCCGCTGACCAGCTACGAAGTACTGCTCCAGACCATCTCGGCCACCCGCACCAGCACCGGGCTGACCGTCAAAGCCGTCCTCGACGACAACGAGTACCCCACCGGCCGGACACTCACCAAGGCCGAACGCGCGGCGATCCTGCAGCGAATCGCACGCGACGACTTCCACGGAGAGTGGAACTACACCATCGCCCCACGCCACCCCGGACAGGAACCCCAAGTCGAGCCGGAAGAGGTGAAGGCACCCCCGATCCCGGCCGAAGCCACCTTCCTCCTCACCCATCCGGCCCTGACCGGCATGTCCCGCGAGCAGTTCGACCAGCTCGTGGAAGAACTCGAACCCTTCCGCCGGGTCCTGGCCGAGACCGAACGCGAGAAGAGGAAGGGCATCAACCGGCGCGGATACAACCCCGGGGTCGGCTTCGTCGACCACCGCCACCGCGTCCTGGTCGCCGTCCTGCACCACCGCAACACCGTCACCCTGACCCTGGCCGCCCAACTCCTCGGTCGAGTACCCACGAGCCTGAA